>JASJKW010000123.1:0-8557 GCA_037621305.1 Pseudomonas sp. | reverse complement strand
GAAATCCGAGGCGATGGCGCCCGGCTTCACAGACAGCACGCTGATGCCAAAGGGCGAAATCTCCATGCGCAAGGCATAGGAGAGTGAAAGCAGTGCGGCTTTCGAGGCGCAATAGACGCCGCAGAAGGGCGTCGTGGTGACCCCTGATACGCTGCCGATATTAACGATAAGCCCGCGGCTGTCGCGCAACAGGTCGGCCGTGGCGCGCACCAGCTGCAGGGGCGCAAACACATTGGTATCGAACTGCTTGAGCAGGGTCTCGCGATCGGCGTCCAGCACCGGGCCCATGGCGCCGTAACCGGCGTTGTTGACCAGCAGATCCAGTCGCCCGGCTTCACTGCGCACGCGTTCGCTGCAAGCGGCGATCTGGGCGGCATCGTTTACATCCAGGGTGACCGCCTGCGCACCGCGGCTGGTCAGTGGCGCCAGCGTGGCGGGGTTGCGCGCCGCGGCGAAGACCTCATAGCCTGAGTCCAGACAGAGGTGGGCGAGCGCCTGACCGATACCGCTGGAACAGCCGGTAATCAATGCGACGGGTTTGCTCATGAGTCGTCCTTTTTTATGATTATTGGTTATTGGGTGAAGTCGGCGCGGACCTTGTCTGCATAGTATTCCAGATCCTCGGCCCGAAAGCCGCTGCGCAAGCGTGGCACGCTGTAGCATTGCTGCCATTGTTGCGCGGGGTGTAATGGCTGGCCGAGGCGATAGAGATTCTCGGTGACGCCAATGTCCAGCAGGTTGGTGTTGTAACCGGGCTGTACGGCGCGCAATTGCCAGCTGGCCTGGGTGGCCGTATGGGCGCTGTTGTTATGCACACTGACCTGCAGTGGCTTGCCGAAGTCACATTGCTCGGGCAGATGGCGCACGCTGATCTCCAGCAGGTCCACCTGCTTGTCATGCTGCCACTGCCGGATGCCGACGCCTGCTGCCAGGACCAGCATGATGGCCACGATGATGCCGCTGGCCGGCAGCATGATGCGTGGAAACCGCACCAGCAGCACCAGCCAGATCAGTAACAGCGTTATGCCCAGTGACATCGGATCTCCTTGTGGTTAGGTCTTATTGAATAATCCGACTCTACCAGACCCGTGTATTCAAGACACCGCAGCGACGGGCCAGTCGAACAATTCACAGGTGTTATGCAGGCATTGGCGGGCCAGTTGCTCCACTGTCTCGCCTCGTAGCTCGGCCAGATGGGCGCAGATCTGCGGCAGATTCTGCGGGCTGTTGCGCTGATAGGGTTGGAATGCAGGGGCCATGTCCGGGCAATCGGTTTCCAGCACCAGACTCTCGGCGGGCAGCTGTGCGATGACGCGATGCATGCGTTTGGCCTGCGGCCAGGTGGTCGCGCCCCCCATGCCCAGCTTGAAGCCCAGCCGGATATATTCGCGCGCCTCCTCGAAGCTGCCGGAAAAAGCATGAATGATGCCGGCGCGGCTCAACTTGTAACGTTTCAGTGCAGCGATGACCGGGGCATGGGCGCGGCGCACATGCAGCAGCACCGGCAAGTGGATGTCAGCGGCGATCTGCAGCTGGGCTTCGAACAGTGCCTGCTGGCGCTCGCGGTCCAGTTCGGTAAGAAAATAATCCAGGCCGAACTCGCCCACGGCGCAGCAGCGCGGGTGGCTGACATGACGCTCCAGGCGGTCGCGCAGATGCTGAAGATCCTCCGGGCGATGTTCATCGAGAAACACCGGGTGCAGACCGAAGGCGGCGTACAGCCGGGGATCAGCCTCGACCAGAGCCCAGAGGGTATCCCAGTTGCTGCGGGTCACGCCCATGATCAGCAAGCGTTGCACGCCGAGGCGCTGACTGTCGGCCAGTACCGCGTCACGGTCGGCATCGAAGTCGTTGAAATCCAGATGGGTGTGGGTGTCGATGTAGGTGTTCATGCTCCATAGCATCGGCACTTGCAGGCTGTGCTGCAAGCGTGGCGGTGGGACACTGTGTCATTTTGTAGCGGAATGGGGCGTAGCGGGCGCTTTCACGTTACAATCCCGGAGTTTTTGCGTTTTATTTTAATCAGGCTACCCGCTGGCGTTGTCATGTGGGTAGCCGTACTGGCTCGCAGGGAGTTGTGCATGTACAGGAAGTTCGGGATGGTATTACTGGCCGTTTTCGCGTGCCAGGCTCAGGCCAAGGTGGATCCAGTTCAGGCAGCACGCCTGGGGGCGGATATGACCCCATTAGGCGCGGAGCGGGCCGGTAACGCGCAGGGCACCATTCCTGCCTGGACCGGTGGTGTGAAGCCGCCAGCGCATTATGAACTGGGGATGCACCATCCCGACCCCTATGCCAACGATGCCGTGCTCTACCGTGTCGACGGCTCCGATCTTGGTCAGCACCGGGAGCAGCTGCCCGCAGGTCTGGCCGATCTGCTGGAGCGTAATCCCGACTATTACCTGCAGGTCTATCCGACTCGCCGCAGCGCCGCTGCACCTCAGCGTATCTACGATGCCACCCGCGAAAATGCGGTCAATGCCGAACTGATCTCCAACGGCAACGGTATCGCCGGAGCCGTGGCTGGGATACCGTTCCCGATCCCGCAGAATGGCATGGAAGTCATCTGGAACCATATCCTGCATTACAAGGGAGATCAGACCCACTTCATCAACAATCAGGCAGTGGTGATCAACGGCCGGAGCAACCTGATCAAGCGCGATCGCTACGTCTACTACGTTTACAACCGTCCGGGCATGACGCATGAGGACATGGATAACACGCTGTTGTACTACCGCTATCAGGTGATGGCACCAGCCAAGTTGTCCGGTACCTCCCTGGTGGTACAGGACCCGCTGGACCAGGTGCTGACCACACGTCGCGCCTGGCGCTACAGCCCGAATGATCGACGCGTAAGACGCCTGCCTTCGCTGGCCTATGATTCGATCCAGCCGGACACCAGCGGGCTGGCTACCGCCGACGTGGTGGATTCCTACAACGGCGCGCCGGATCGTTATGACTGGACCCTGATTGGCAAGCAGGAAATGCTGGTGCCCTACAACAGCTATGCCGTTCACCAGCAGGGCATCAGTTACGACCGGATCGTGCTGCCCAAGACCCTGAACCCCGAACTGCTGCGCTATGAGCTGCATCGCGTCTGGGTGGTCGAAGCCACCCTGCGGACTGGTTTCTCCCATCCTTATCAAACCCGCCGCTTCTATGTGGATGAAGACAGCTGGCAGATCCTCGCGGTAGATCTGCGTGACAACAAGGGCGAACTGGTCGGGCTGCAGGAAAGTCATCCCATCAGTTACTACGAGCTGCCGATGTTCAACAGCACTCTGGAAACGCTTTATTACCTGCAGACCGGTAATTACTTCGTCGACGGCCTGGACAACAACGAGCCGATGTACGACTTCAATTACGAAATGTCACCGCGGGACTTCTCGCCGCAGGCATTGCGCCGCGCCGGCAACTGAGTGACCATCGAGCCGCTGCAGCGCAGCGGCTTATGGGGTTTTTCCGTGGTCTTATCGCCTTTTATCGTCGCGCCAGTGGGAGCTGACCTCTGTTAGCCAGCTGGGGTCCAGACGGTTCTGCTCAAGTTCGATACCTTGCGCCAGCATGTGTTCGCGGTGCTCGTCGACTTCCTTGACCAGATCGCTGGCCGCACTGCTGTTGCCATCCAGCTGGTGCATCTGTGTCAGGCCCAGATGATAGAAACGCAACACACGCATGGCTGTCGGGTCGTCGGCAGCAACGCCTGCCTTCACCTGATGCAGAATGTTGGTCACCTTCATCAGGTTGCGTTTGAGGCGAAAACCATACACTGCCGGAGTCATCCATGGTTGCTGCCAGAGACGCAGGCGCACCAGCGCAATGGTCAGCAGCAGGCCGGCAATCACGCCACCGAGATTCCAGCGGAAGTTGTTGCCGCCGGGCTCACCGAACAGGGCAACGGACAGGGTGGCCAGCGCGATGCAGAGTACCGCCAGGATGGCACAGAGGATCAGGGTGCTGCGGCGGGTCTGCTCGCGGTAGAGGAGTGGATCCATGGGCTGGATTTCAAACATGGCGAGCCTCAGAGTTTGCTTTTCAGCGGGACGTTGATGACGATGGGCTCCTGTACCCGGCAGCAGCAGGGCAGGATCTCGTCACGCTTGATAAAGGCCAGCGGCGACTTCGGGTAAACCACGCTGCCGGACTTCAACTTCACCCGGCAGGCGCCGCAGTAGCCACTGCGGCACTGATACTCCACATGGTGGCCGGTACGCTCCAGGCCTTCCAGCAGCGTCTCGTTCTCATCCAGTTCGAAGAAGGTGTCGCGGGTAAATACCTGCACCGCCTTACAGCTCGAACTCGCCCAGATCTTCCAGCGATACTTCCGAATCGATCTGGCCGACCAGGTAGGAGCTGACCTCTACCTCTTGCGGCGCTACCTGTACGTTATCGGACACCAGCCAGGCATTGATCCAGGGGATAGGGTTCTGGTGCGCGCCGGGGAAGATGGGTTCCAGCCCGACTGCGCTCATGCGCAGGTTGGTGATGTATTCCACATACTGGCTGAGGATGCTGTAGTTCAGGCCGATCATGGACCCGTCCTTGAACAGATACTCGGCCCATTGCTTCTCCTGCTCGGCGGCGTGGCGAAAGATTTCCACAGACTGTGCATGGCAGGCCCGGGCGACCTCGGCCATCTGCGGGTCATCTTCACCTTCCTGCATGATGTTGAGGATGTGCTGGGTGCCGGTCAGATGCAGTGCCTCGTCACGGGCGATCAGACGGATGATCTTGGCGTTGCCTTCCATCAGCCGGCGCTCGGCGAAGGCGAAGGAGCAGGCAAAGCTGACATAGAAGCGAATCGCTTCCAGCACGTTCACCGACATCATGCACAGATACAGCTTCTTCTTCAGCTCGAACAGCTCGATGGTAATGCTCTGGCCATTGAGCTGATGGGTGCCCTCGCCAAACTGGTTGTACAGATTGCTGTACTGGATCAGGTCGTCGTAATAGTTGGCGATGTCGCCGGCGCGCTCGATGATGTGCTGATTGCGCACGATATCGTCGAACACCACCGCAGGATCATTGACGATATTGCGGATGATATGGGTATACGAGCGGCTGTGGATGGTCTCGGAAAATGACCAGGTTTCAATCCAGGTCTCCAGTTCGGGAATGGACACCAGTGGCAGAAACGCCACGTTCGGGCTGCGGCCCTGAATGGAATCCAGCAACGTCTGGTATTTCAGGTTGCCCAGAAAGATGTGCTTTTCGTGCTCCGGCAGGTTGCGGAAGTCGGTGCGGTCCTGGGATACATCGACCTCTTCCGGGCGCCAGAAGAATGACAGCTGCTTCTCGATCAGCTTTTCGAAGATCGGGTATTTCTGCTGGTCATAACGAGCAACGTTGACCGGCTGGCCGAAAAACATCGGCTCGCCCATCTGGTTGTTATCGGTCTGGGAAAAGGTGCTGTATTTCATTTTCATCATTGTTCCCTCAAGGAACCTTTTAAAATTAAAAACGTAACGAGTGCAGTAGTTTTTCAGATCTTGCAGGCGCCGCCGGCGCAGTCATCAACCATATCGCCCTGGTCATCATCGGCACCGTCGCGGGTGTTCTGATAATACAGGGTCTTGAGACCGAATTTGTAGGCGGTCAGCAGGTCCTTGAGCAGCTGGCGCATCGGCACGCGACCGCCTTCGAAGCGCTGCGGATCATAGTTGGTGTTGGCCGAGATCGCCTGGTCGACGAACTTCTGCATGATGCCCACCAGCTGCAGGTAGCCATCGTTGTTCGGCATCTGCCACAGCAGCTCATAGGCGTCCTTGAGCTCATCGTAATCCGGCACCACCTGCTTGAGGATGCCGTCCTTGGATTGCTTGATGGTCACCAGGCCGCGTGGCGGTTCGATGCCGTTGGTGGCATTGGAGATCTGACTGGAAGTCTCGGACGGCATCAGCGAGGACAGCGTCGAGTTGCGCAGGCCGTGCTCGACGATATCGGCGCGCAGTGCCTCCCAGTCCAGGCGCAGCGGCTCGGCACAGATCACGTCCAGATCCTTCTTGTAGGTGTCGATCGGCAGCACACCCTTGGCGTAGGTGGTTTCATTGAAACCGGAGCAGGCGCCGCGCTCCTGTGCCAGCTTGTTGGATGCCTTCAACAGGTAGTACTGAATGGCTTCGAAGGTCCGGTGCGTCAGGTTGTTTGCTGAACCGTCGGAATACTTCACGCCGTTCTTGGCCAGATAGTTGGCGAAGTTGATCACGCCGATGCCCAGGGTACGGCGCTTCATGGATGCCTTGCGGGCCGCTTCGATAGGGTAGCCCTGATAATCCAGCAGCGAATCCAGCGCACGCACGGCCAGCTCGGACAGCTCTTCAAGCTCGTCGAGGTTGCTGATGGCGCCCAGGTTCAGTGCTGACAGGGTGCACAGGGCAATTTCTCCGCTGCCGTCGTTGATGCCATCCAGTGGGCTGGTCGGCAGGGCGATTTCCAGGCACAGGTTGGATTGACGCACGGGCGCGACTGCCGGATCGAAAGGGCTGTGGGTGTTGCAGTGGTCGACGTTCTGGATATAGATGCGGCCGGTGCTGGAACGCTCCTGCATCATCAGCGAGAACAGTTCGACCGCCGGAATGCTGCGCTTGCGGATATTGGGATCCTGCTCATATTTCTGATACAGGCGCTCGAACTCGTCCTGGTCAGCGAAGAACGCATCGTACAGACCGGGTACTTCATGCGGCGAGAACAGGGTGATGTTGCCGTTCTTGATCAGGCGCTGGTACAGCGTGCGGTTGATCTGTACGCCATAGTCCATGTGCCGCACACGGTTTTCTTCCACGCCGCGGTTGTTCTTCAGGACCAGCAACGATTCCACTTCCAGGTGCCAGAGTGGATAGAACAGGGTGGCCGCGCCACCGCGTACGCCACCCTGGGAGCAGGACTTGACCGCCGACTGGAACAGCTTGAAGAACGGCAGGCAGCCGGTGTGCTGGGCCTCGCCGCCACGGATGGGGCTGCCGACAGCGCGGATGCGTCCGGCATTGATGCCGATGCCGGCACGCAGCGATACGTATTTGACGATCGCCGAGGTAGTGGCGTTGATCGAATCCAGGCTGTCGCCGCACTCGATCAATACGCAGGAGCTGAACTGCCGCGATGGTGAGCGTACGCCGGACATGATCGGCGTTGGCAGGGAGAGCTTGAACAGCGAGATGGCGTCGTAGAAACGCTTGATGTAGCTCAGTCGGCTATCCTGCGGGTAGTCGGCAAACAGGCACATGCCGATCAGCATGTAGAGCATCTGCGGGCTTTCATAGACCCGGCGGCTGACCCGATCCTGGATCAGGTATTTGCCTTCCAGCTGCTTGACCGCCGCATAGGAGAAGTTCAGATCGCGGCTGTGGTCGATGTAGTCGTTGAGGAGGTCGAACTCGTCCCGGCTGTAATCACGCAGGATGTGCTGGTCGTAGCGGTTCATTTCCGTCAATGTGGTGACGTGATCGAACAAGTGTGGCGGCTCGAACTGACCATAGGCTATCTTGCGCAGATGGAAGATCGCCAGGCGGGCGGCCATGTACTGGTAGTCGGGCGTGTCCTGGGAGATCAGGTCGGCGGCGGCCTTGATGATGGTTTCGTGAATATCCTGGCTGCGGATGCCATCATACAGCTGGATCTGCGATTTCAGTTCGACCTGGGAGACCGATACGTTGCTCAGACCCTCGGCGGCCCAGTCCAGAACGCGATGGATCTTGTCCAGATTGATGGGTTCCTGGGAGCCGTTGCGCTTGGTTACTTTGAGGGACTGGAAATCGGTCATCTGGCAATTCCTGGGCAAAAAAGACTTGAAAATAGAGCGCAAGCGTTATAAGGCTGGCGCACAACATATAGTGTTAAGAAGGATAATATTGCGCAATATAGTGGGTGATCCGGGATGGGTCAACCTGATCTGCCCGGTGATACTCGGCTATGTGATGTACAGCGCAGGCAGGCCGGGCGCTTCAGCGAAAACACATTTTCTGCTCGGCGAGTGATGAATGGACCAACTTGAATTTTTTGACATCCCCAGCCCCTGCATCGGCGTTTGCGAAGCCAACAGCAAGGGCTTCTGCAAAGGCTGCTTCCGTTCGCGGGAAGAGCGCCTCTACTGGCTGGAATTCTCCTCCGACCAGAAACGTCAGGTGGTCCGCCTGTGCCAGTCGCGCAAGGCCCGGGTGCTGCGCGCCCGCCAGGAGGCGGCGCGGCAGCAGGATAGGGACTCAAGCTCACAGTCCGATTTGTTCTGAGCCGGAAAAGCCGGAGCGAAGTGTGCCCCGGCTTGATGTCCTCAGTGGTGTTCGCGGGTGGCGTTGAAGCTGATTTCTGGCCAGCGCTCTTCCGTCAGGCTCAGGTTGACTCGGGTCGGTGCCAGGTAAGTCAGGTGTCCGCCGCCGTCAATGGCGAGGTTTTCCACGGCCTTGTTGCTGAACTCCTCGAGTTTCTTCTTGTCACTCGATTCGATCCAGCGGGCTGACCAGACGTTGATCGGTTCGTAGGCACATTCGACCCGGTATTCTTCTTTCAGCCGGCTGGCGACAACATCGAACTGCAGTACGCCCACCGCGCCGAGAATGATGTC
>JASJKW010000122.1:0-2966 GCA_037621305.1 Pseudomonas sp. | reverse complement strand
CGCGCCAGTCGCCCATTCAGCCAGAACTGCGGCTTCACCCTGGCCGAATCCGGTCAGTTCTTCGTGCTCATGGATGATGAGCTGGCACTGGAGCTGGGCGCCGATATTCATGGCGCCGTGCCCGATGTGTTTGTCGGCGCTGACGGCTTCAAGAAATCCATTTCAGCACCCGGCCCGGGCAACTACCTGACCATGGCCAAATCCGTGCACAGCGCCATGCAGATCCTCGGTCCCGACGCTGTCCGCCAACGCAGCTTCGTGCACGCCCACGGCTCCAGCACCCCGGCCAACCGGGTAACCGAGTCGGTGTTGCTTGATGACGTGGCTGCCGCCTTCGGCATCGATGATCTGCCGGTGGCTGCGGTCAAGGCGTTCGTCGGTCACTCCCTGGCCAGCGCCAGTGCCGACCAGCTGGCTTCGGCCCTGGGCACCTTCAAATACCAGATTCTGCCGGGCATCAAGACCATCGACAGCATTGCCGATGATGTCCATCAGAAGCATCTGCGTTTCAGCACCACCGACGTACCGCGCGGCGACAATCCGCTGGAGGTGTGCTTCATCAACTCCAAGGGGTTTGGTGGCAACAACGCCAGTGCCGTAGTCCTTGGCCCGCAACCGGTCGAGCGCATGCTGCGCAAACGGTATGGAGAAGAGCGCTTCGCCGACTACGAAATCCGTCGCGAAGAAACCCGCAAGGTCGCCGCTGCCTACGAGCAGCGTGCGCTGCAGGGGCAGCTGGATGTGATCTACAACTTCGGCAACGACATGATCGACGAAACCGATATCGAGATCAGCGCCGAGCAGATGCGCATCCCGGGATTCAGTCAGCCGCTGATATTCAAGAAGGATCAGCGCTTCTCGGACATGCTGGACTGAGCCTTTCCGGGCCTGCGCTCGGAACGGCCTCCTGCGCAAGTTATGGCGCAGCGACCTGTGGATAACCATGTTGATATCCTCCTGTAGCCCTTGATCAAAAAGGGCTGCAGGCATGTGCGCAAGAACTTGCACAGCACTGCGCAACTTGTTGCGCAATTTAATGTGACACACATCACAGCAACATATCCCGCCGAACCCGCAAATCACATAACCCACTGATTCAAAACGATTTACACATTACTGGCACGCCCCTTGTATTGATACTGGTTCCCGGATCGCAGCGATCCACTCAATCCAGGCAAGGAGAGCATCATGCCAACACCCGCGTATCTGACCATCGAAGGCACCAAACAAGGCCTCATCACCGCCGGCACCTTCACCGAAGATTCCGTCGGCAACATCTTCCAGGAAGGTCATGAAGACCAGATCCTAGTTCAAGCCTTCGATCATCAGGTCATCATCCCCCGCGACCCGCAATCCGGCCAACCAACAGGTCAGCGTGTTCACAAGCCGCTGATGATCACCAAGGTCTTCGACAAGTCCTCGCCACTGCTTTTCAACTCGCTGACGTCCGGTGAGCGCCTGAACAAATGCCGTCTGGAGTGGTACCGCACCTCCTCCACTGGCACCCAGGAGCACTACTTCACCATCGAACTGCACGACGCCATCATCGTTGATGTGCAATCACGCATGCCGAACTGCCAGGACCCGAACCTGTCGCACTTCACCCACCTGGAAGACGTCTACTTCACCTATCGCAAGATCGTCTGGACCCACGAAGTGTCCGGCACTTCCGGCTCTGATGACTGGCGCACCCCGATCTCCGCATAAGCATCTGCCGTGATTGATGGTCAGCGGCCGGTTGTTTCCGGCCGCTGACTTTTCCGTATCAAATGAAAGGACTCTCTGGAAAACCTGGCGAGCAAAGAGCCCAGCTGTTTTCCAGAGACTCCAAAAAGGAACACAGGATGTTCGCCCCGGCCCATACCGCGCATTTCACGCTCGCCATTCCCCGCCTCGACCACGACTTCAAGGTGCTGTCCTTTCAGGGCACCGAAGCCATCAGCCAGCCCTACTGCTTCGAGCTGGACCTGGTCAGCGAACGTCCCGATCTGGATATCGAAGGCCTGCTGCACCAGCCGGTGTTTCTCAGCTATGCCGGCCCGGACAAGGGTGTGCATGGACTCATCCACAGCATCGCCCAGGGCGAATCCGGCAAACGCCTGACCCGCTACCGGGTAACTCTGGTGCCGCGTCTGGCCTACCTGCAGCACGCAACCAACCAGCGGATCTTCCAGCACAAGAGCGTGCCGCAGATCATCACCGAGGTACTCAAAGGCCACGGCATTTTCACCGATTCCTTCCGCTTCCAGCTGCGTGAAGAAGGTCCCGAACGAATCTACTGCACCCAATACGGCGAAACCGACCTGCACTTCATCCAGCGCCTGTGTGAAGAAGAAGGCATCCATTACCACTTCCAGCACAGCGCGGACGGCCATCAACTGGTATTCGGCGAAGACCAGACTATCTTCCCCACCTTGCCGCCAACTCGATTCAACCAGGGCAGTGGCATGGTCGCCGACGAACCGGTCATCAAACGCTTCAACCTGCGTCTGCAAACCCGCCCCAGCCACGTCACCCGCCGCGACTACCACTTCGAAAAACCGCGGCTGCTGATGGAAAGCCAGACCCGCAGCGAAGCTCTACCCGCACTGGAAGACTACGCCTACCCCGGCCGCTTCAACCACCGTGACCGAGGCACCCACCTCACCACCCGCACCCTGGAAACCCACCGCAGCGACTATCGCCTGGTCAATGGCGAAAGCGACCAGCCCTTGTTGATCAGCGGGCATTTTCTGGCCCTCGCTGAACACCCTCGAGAAGACTGGAACGACCTTTGGTTATTGACCTCGGTAACCCACGAAGGAAAACAGCCTCAAGTGCTGGAAGAGTCCGTCACCAACGCGCCCTCTCCCCTCGCGGGAGAGGGTCGGGGAGAGGGGGATACCTTCACCCAAGGCTACCGCAACACCTTCACCGCCACTCCATGGGACGTGATTTTCCGCCCCTCAACACAGCACAAGAAACAC
>JASJKW010000121.1:0-5325 GCA_037621305.1 Pseudomonas sp. | reverse complement strand
CGCCACTCGATCACAGCAGGCATAAAGCGTATCGAGATCGTGAGTGACCAGAAATACCGTTAAACCAAGGGCGTCGCGCAGGGTTAACAACAAGAGGTCGAAGGCCGCCGCGGCGATGGGATCCAGCCCGGCGGTGGGTTCATCCAGAAACAGGATGTCCGGGTCAAGCGCCAGGGCCCGGGCCAGCGCTGCGCGCTTGACCATGCCGCCGGACAGCTCGGAGGGGAACTTGTCGCCCGCTCCACGTGGCAGACCGGCCAAGGCCAGCTTCATGCAGGCCAGATGTTCGGCATCGTCACGAGTCAGTCCGGCATGTTCGATCAGCGGCAGGGCGACGTTCTCGGTCACGGTCAGCGAGGAGAACAGTGCACCGCGCTGAAACAGGACGCCGAAACGTCGTTCGACCTGCGAGCGATGCTGTTCATCCAGTTGCTGCAGATCCTCACCAAATACGCGCACACTGCCGGCATTGGGCCGGCGCAAGCCGACGATGGAGCGCAGCAAGACCGACTTGCCGGTGCCCGAGCCGCCGACCACGCCGAGAATCTCGCCGGGGTGGATGTCCAGATCCAGATTGTCATGCACGGTCTGGCTGCCGAAGCGGTTGACCAGCCCACGTATTTCCACCAGCGGTGTCTGCCTGAGCTCGCTCACCAGTTCATCTCCATGAAGAACAGCGCTGCCAGCGCATCCAGGAGGATCACCACGAAGATTGACTGTACTACCGCAGAGGTGGTGTGTTCGCCGACGGACTCGGCGCTGCCACTGACCTTGAAACCTTCCATGCAGCCGATGACGGCGATCAGGAAGGCGAACAGCGGTGCCTTGGCCATGCCCAGATAGAAATGTTGCACTGCCACATTCTGCTGGAGGATGGTGAGGAACATGGTCGGCGAGATATCCAGTGCCAGCGCGCAGACCACGGCGCCACCGAGCATGCCCGAGAGCATGCCGATGAATGTCAGCGCGGGCAGCGAGATCATCATCGCTATTACCCGAGGGATGACCAGAATGTGCAGCGGGTTGAGCCCGAGGGTGCGAATCGCATCGATCTCCTCGTTGGCTTTCATCGAGCCGATCTGGGCGGTGAAGGCGCTGGCAGTGCGGCCCGCCATCAGAATCGCCGTGAGCAGCACGGCGAACTCACGCAGGAAAGAGAAGGCGATCAGGTCGACGGTATAAATGGTTGCGCCGAAATCGGCCAGCACAGTGGCGCCGAGGAAAGCGATCACGGCGCCGACCATGAAGGTCAGCAGGGCAACGATGGCGACGGCGTTCAAGGCAATCTGTTCGATTTGAGCGACGATCGATGTCACTCGCCAGGTCGCAGGACGCAGCAGCCCGCCGACCATGCCAGCCAGGGTCAGACCGACAAAGCCCAGCAAGGTGCGTACGTGATCATAGAAGGTAACAGTATGCTTGCCGACATTGCCCAGCAGTTCGAACAGCGCACCCTGCTGAGTGTGGGGTGGAGCTTCGCTGTCCAGACTGGCGGCGATCCTGGCGAGCAGTACCCGGCGTTCGACCGGCAGCGCATCGGCGTCGTCCGCCAGGGTCTGCATCAGTTCGCTGCCGAGCAACTCGGTGAGCAGCTGGCCGCCAGCGGTATCCAGTTTGCCGATGTGCTGCAGGTCCGCCCGGTCATACGTGGCCTCATCGTTGCGCAGCTGTTTGGTCAGCTGGCGCAACTCGGCGTAATGCTCCAGTACCCAGTCGCCCCGAATGACCAGCTGAGCCGGGTTGTCCGGTGAGCGGCTGACAAAGCGGTTCTCTGCTACGTCCGGCATGGAGAGGTCCGTTGTGCTCCGCCGACCCGGCGGAGACCAGGGGTTATTTGCGTTTCACACCGAACTCTTCCGACAGCATGCCTGGGCCGTCTCCGGATTGGGTGGCGTAATCACGCGGCGGTTCAAGGGTGTCGAATACCGGCTCGACGCGCTCGCGAGATGATGAAACCGGATCGTTGTCCTGCTCCAGTGCGGCGAGCAGTCGTTGGCGGGTCATGTCATCGGGGGCGAGTTCGACAGCTGCCTGGCCCAGGTGTTCCTGGATGTCCTGGTAGCTGCGATTCAGCCGTGTTACCAGATTGGCAGTGGTATTGAAGTGACTGGCCACTTCCTGTTGGTATTCTTCAAAGCGCAGCTGCAGGCTTTCCAGCTGTGTCTGAGTGCTGGATGATTGTCCGCCACTGATACGTGGCGCGAGCCGGGCTACAATAATACCCACGATGAAGCCCACAGCCAGGGCGATGGCTACTGCAATCCACAGATTTTCGCTTGTTTCCACCTTGGGTCCCTCATTGATCTGAAACGTGCGACGCAAACGCGTCGCTATGGTCTGCTGCTACGGTAACGGCATTTTGCAAACAAGGCTAGGGCCTGCTGACCCTAAAGCCTGAACCGACGAGCTGTCAGTGTAGAATATGCGACGCGGGTGGGAATACAGCGGTCACGGAGAAAACGGAATGAAACAGAATACTGAAGAGAAATTGCTGATCGACGGCCCGGCCGGTGTGCTTGAGGTCGTGGTGACGCGTGCCGAGAATGCCCGTGCGGTGGCCGTCATCTGTCACCCCCATCCACTGCATGGCGGAACCCTGCAGAACAAGGTGGTATCCACGCTGATGCGTGCTGCACGGGACATGGATGCCAATACCGTGCGTTTCAATTTCCGCGGTGTGGGGAAGAGTGCAGGCAAGCATGCGGACGGCGTCGGTGAGACCGATGACTGCAAGGCGGTTATCGATTGGGCTGCCGGCGAGTTCGGCAATCTGCCGTTGTGGCTCATGGGCTTTTCCTTCGGGGGTTATGTGGCTGCGGCAGCGGCGCGTGCCCAGGCTGACTGGCCTGCGCGGTTGATCCTGGTGGCACCCTCCGTTGAGCGCATGCCGTTCGCTGACCTGCTGCCATTGCCTGGGACGGCGGTGGTGATGATGGGCGAAGCGGATGAGGTGGTTGCACCGCAGGCGGTCTTTGACCTGCTGGAAGGGCAGCAGGGTGTCGATATGGTGCGCTTTGCCGATACCAGTCACTTCTTCCACGGGAAGCTGGTAGAGCTGAAGACGGCGACCGAGGAGGCCCTGGGCGAGGTGCATTGATTGCCAACAGATCGCGTGGCGGGTAGAGTACTGGCCCCTGTTTTTCACTGGACCCCAGCATGACGCCCCTTGAACGCTATCAGGCGGACCTCAAGCGTCCGGACTTTTTCCACGACCCTGCGCAGGAAAATGCGGTAAAGCATCTGCAACGGTTGTACGACAACATTCTCGAAGCAGGGCCGCCGCGCAGCGTCGGCCTGTTGGGCAAGTTTCGTCCCAAACGCAGCGTGCCGGTCAAGGGTTTGTACTTCTGGGGCGGGGTCGGTCGCGGCAAGACCTATCTGGTCGATACCTTCTTCGATGCATTGCCGATCAAGCGCAAGGTGCGTACCCACTTCCACCGTTTCATGCAGCGCGTGCACCACGAACTGCGTGAACTGAAAGGGGAGAAGAACCCGCTGAAGCTCATCGCGCGGACCTTTGCTGATGAGGCGCGGGTGATTTGTTTCGATGAGTTTTTCGTCACTGATATCACGGACGCGATGATTCTCGGCACGCTGATGGAAGAGCTGTTCGCCAACGGTGTGATCCTGGTCGCCACGTCCAATATCGTGCCGGACGGTCTGTACAAGGATGGTTTGCAGCGGGCGCGCTTCCTGCCAGCCATTGCGCTGCTGAAAGAGCATACTGAGGTGGTCAACGTCGATAACGGCGTTGACTATCGTCTGCGAGCACTCGAGCAGGCCGATCTGTATCACTGGCCGCTGGGTCCGGAAGCGGATGCCAGTCTGCAGCGCAGCTTCGACAGCCTGGTGCTGGAGCCAGAACATGTCCAGCTGAATGCGGATCTGGACATCGAGAACCGCACGGTGAAAGCGGTGCGTCTGTACGAAAACGTCGCCTGGTTCGAGTTTCGCGAACTGTGTGATGGGCCGCGCAGTCAGAACGACTACATCGCCCTGGCGAAGATCTTCCAGGCGGTGCTGATCTCCAATGTGGAGCAGATGAATCTGTCCAAGAACGATATGGCGCGGCGTTTCATCAATCTGGTGGATGAGTTCTATGATCGCAACGTCAAGCTGATTGTGTCAGCCGAGGTGGCGCTCAAGGATCTGTATGTCGGCGGTCGGCTGGAGTTCGAATTTCAGCGTACCCTGAGCCGTCTGCTGGAAATGCAGTCGCATGACTTCCTGGCGCGGCCGCATAAGCCTTGATTAGCGCTTGACGAAAGAGCTGTGAGCATCGAGAAGGGCAGCCCGTGTGGCTGCCCTCTGTCGTTCAGGGCGCCGGGTTGGGGTGGCTGCGATGAATGTCTGCTATCGCCTCCAGTACCTTGTCTGTCAGGCCCATGTTGATGCTGCTGAGGTTGCGGTTCAGCTGATCCATGTTGGTGGCGCCGATGATGTTGCTGGTCACGAAGGGTTGCCGGGTGACAAAAGCCAGCGCCATCTGCGCCGGATCCATGCCGTGATCGCGGGCCAGTTGCACGTAGCGTGCGCAGGCCTTCTGCGCCTGTGGGTTGGTATAGCGACTGAAGCGGCTGAACAGCGTCAGGCGCGCCTTCTCGGGGAGCAGGCCGTTCAGGTATTTTCCCGTCAGAGTGCCGAATGCCAGTGGTGAATAGGCCAGCAGGCCAACCTGTTCACGTATGGATATCTCTGCCATGCCGACTTCGTAGCTGCGGTTGAGCAGGTTGTAGGGGTTCTGAATCGAGACGATCCGCGGCCAGCCACGGGCTTCGGCCAGCTGCAGAAAGCGATTGGTGCCCCAGGGCGTTTCATTGGATAGCCCGATATAACGGATCTTGCCTGAGCGCACCAGCTCGTCGAGCACCTCAAGCGTGTCCTCGATCGGGGTGATCTGTTCTTCCGCGTCATGCTGATAGCCGAGCGTGCCGAAGACATTGGTGTTGCGGTCCGGCCAGTGCAGCTGGTACAGGTCGATGTAGTCGGTCTGCAGGCGCTCCAGGCTCGCATTCAGGGCGGCGGTGATATGTTCGCGATTGAAGCGCGTATGGCCGCCTCGAATATGCTGCATGTCGCGGTTCGGGCCGGCCACCTTGCTGGTCAGGATCCAGCGATCCCGGCCGCCGCGCTCATGCAGGTATTGACCGAGGATGCGTTCGGTGGCGCCATAGGTTTCGCCCCGTGGTGGGACAGGGTAGACCCGGTATGGCTAAGAAACTCAACCCAAAAAACACAAAGGAACTTTATGTCACTGTTTTTTAAAGTTTAAAAAATGTAGATCAATATTTTAGAATACATCTCAGAACAAAACTGTATTCTTAG
>JASJKW010000120.1:0-8463 GCA_037621305.1 Pseudomonas sp. | reverse complement strand
ACACCGCCGGCTCAGTGATCACCCGGGTGGTCTCGGGCTCGACCAGCACGTTGACTTGAACGATCTCTTCCCGAGCGGGGACTTCTGTCGCGCAGAACGCCATCGCACCGCTATTCCCGTAACGCGTACCAGCGGCCTGGCAAGGCTCAAGCACGGTCTTGGCCTGCTCCACGGTAAGCACGGCCTCCCGCGCCTCGTATACGGCTGGCACCACCACAGAGCGTTGTGTCTCGGGTTTGACCATGATTTGTTCCGTCACCTGCTTGAAGGTGGCGGGTACCACGCGATAGGTTTTCACGCCCTCGCGGGTGACCACCTGCTGCACGCCTTCCCGGAGGTGCGCCGGGGTAACGGAATAGCGGACGCTGGACTCCTGCAACACGACTTCCACGTCCTCGTGTACGGGCCGCGGCCTGATGGGCGCGTTGACCCAGCATTGGCCCGCAGTGATGGCGGTCTGATTCGGCTGCTCGGCGGCAACCTCTGCCGTCACACTGAAGGAGGCGGCAATTAACAGCGGGGCCAGCCAAAGCAAAGAACGCATACTAATCATCCTGAGTCACATTAATCCAAGCGTTGAATGGTATTGGCTCAACCCGTAAATCACAAGGCGACAGCCGAATTTAAACAGGGTGCTGCTTGACCGCTTCAGCGGTTAAAACGTTCGACCAGGGTGTGCAGCGCCTGGGCGGTGGTTTCCATGTCTTCACCGGTTTGCGCTGAGCGTTGCGCCAGGTCGGCGTTCTGGTCGGAGACCAGGGCGATGCTGGTGATCTGCCGGGAAATATCTTCGGCTACATGGGCCTGCTGTTCCGACGCGGCAGCCATCTGCTGGCCCATCTGGTGAATCTGTTCGATGGCCAGGTTGATGCCGTCCAGCGCCTGCTGGGTATCGACCACATGCTCCACACCGGTTTGCGCCTGTTGGCTGCCCTGATGGGCGACTTCGACCGCCTGGGCGGCGACCTGCTGCAGTGATCCTATGATGTGCTGAATGCTCGTGGTCGACTCCTGGGTCTTGGCCGCCAGAGCGCGAACCTCATCGGCCACCACCGCAAAGCCCCGGCCATGTTCGCCAGCCCGCGCTGCTTCGATGGCGGCGTTGAGTGCCAGCAGGTTGGTCTGCTCGGCGATGGCCCGGATCATGTCGGCGGCCTGCTGGATCGATTGCGCCTCGGCGGCCAGGCCATCCACTGAACGGCTTATGTTCTGTACGGTATCGGCCAGCCGCTCGATGACCTGGCGGGTATGTTGCGCCTGCTGCGAGCCGGTCTGGCTCAGACCGTTGACCTGTTCCGCTGCCCGAGCGGTCTGGTGGATATGGCTGGACACCTCGTTGATGGAGGCGGCCATCTCGGTCATTGCGGTAGCGGCCATATCGGCTTCGTCGCGCTGCTTCTGTAATGCCTGGGCTGACTGGCGCGCCAGCTGGCTGCTCTGCGAGGCCAGATCTTCGGTTCGGGTGGCGAAGTCGTCGAGGCGGCTGAGGGCCGTGCGAATACGCGATTGCTCGCTGATCAGGACCAGCTGCAGGCGTGCCTCCGCCGGCGGCGCGTCGCTGTAGGTGCGGGCAATCAGCTCGCTGTCGAAGCTGTCGGTGGTGGTGTCGCGCAGGCGCGCGAGTCCCCGCTGCTGCTGCCGCCACGCCAGGCCTTGCAGGCCGAACAGCAGCACCGCGACGCTGCCCAGGCTGATCCCGTAGTTACCGCTGTACAGGGCAACGGCGGCCAGCGCCGTGGCGACCAAGGGGGCACCGGCAAGGCGGCCCAGAGCACGCAGGCGGCGGGCGGCGGACGCTGGCGGGCGGCCATTGCGCAACCGTTCATACAGCGCCGTGGCGCGCCGCACCTGTTCCGGCTCGGGCTTGACCCGCACCGACTCGTAGCCGGTGACCTTGCCATTCTCCAGGATCGGCGTGACGTAGGCATTGACCCAGTAGTAGTCACCGTTGCGGCAGCGGTTCTTGATGATGCCCATCCAGCTCTTGCCGCTTTTCAGGTACGACCACATATGCTCGAACACCGCCTCGGGCATATCCGGATGGCGCACTATGTTGTGCGCACTGCCGATCAGATCCTCACGGTCAAAACCGCTGACCGCGACGAACTCGTCATTGCAGTAGGCGATCACGCCCTTGGCATTGGTCGCGGAAATCAGCCGCTGGCTGGCCGGGAAGGTGATTTCATGCTGGGTGACGGGTTGATTGTTCTTCAATGGAAAACCTCAAGTCTGGCGGCTTTACGCAGGCTGGTTCAGCGGCAATGTGGCGGATATGTCTGGGGGTCAGCTGCTCGGCCGGCGCTGGCCGGCCAAACAGATAACCCTGAAAGGCGTCGCAGCCGGCGCTGCGCAAATAGTCGAACTGCTCTCGGGTTTCCACGCCCTCGGCCACCACCTTCAGACCCAGGGCTCTGGTCAGTGACAGGATGGCGGCGATGATACCCTGATCTCTGGCGTCTTCCAGCAGGGTGCGCACGAACGACTGATCGATCTTCAACCAGTTCAGTGGCAGCCGCTTGAGATAGCTCAGCGAAGAATAGCCCGTACCGAAATCATCCAGCGCCAACTGCACACCACGCTGTCGGAGTTGACCAAGGTGGTCGAGCAACGTCTGATCAATGCCTTTCAGCAGCACGGTTTCAGTCAGCTCCAGGCACAGGCCCGAAGGATCGACGCCCGAGCGGGTCAGGCACTGCTGCAGCAGCTTGAAGAAGCCCGGCGCATTGACCTGACGAGCGCTGATATTGATGTTCAATGTCCAGTGTCTGCTGTGCGGATTCTGTTGCCATTTGGCGAGTTGCGCACAGGCGGTGTCCAGCACCCAGCGGCCGATGGGCACAATCAGTCCGGTCTGTTCGGCCAGCGGGATGATATGGGCCGGCAGTACCAGACCTGACTCGGGGTGTTGCCAGCGCAGCAGGGCTTCCATGCCGATGATGCGCTGTTGCGCATCGACCAGCGGCTGATAGTGCAGGCGCAGTTCCTGCCGTTCGACGGCGCCGCGCAGCTCGGTTTCCAGGCTCAGACGGCGCTGCGCTTCGATCAGCTGCGCGGGGTCATACAGGGCGAGCTGATTGCGCCCGTTGGCCTTGGCCTGGTACAGCGCCATGTCGGAGCGTTGCAGCAGTTCATCATTGCTCAGATGGGTGCCATGGAAGGGCAGGGCGCCGATGCTGGGGGTGGACAGCAGGCCATAGTCGCCCCAGTTCTCTCCCGCGCCGGTCTGGTAGGGCTGGCCCAACGCCGTGAGTATCCGCTGCGCGAGTTGGCTGATCCGGTTCAGCGCCTCGGCCCGTTCGGTGCCCAGGTTGCGCAGGATCACCACGAACTCATCGCCACCGGTGCGCGCCACGGTATCGTCCAGCTGCACGCTGTTGATCAGCCGCCGTGCGGTATTGCTCAGCAGCAGATCGCCCTGTGGGTGACCATAAAGATCATTGACGCTCTTGAAGTTGTCCAGATCGATGGATAGCAGCGCGCAATATTCGCCGGTACCGGCGGACTCGAGGCGGCATTGGTCCAGCCGCTCGTGCAGCAGACGCCGGTTGGGCAGGTTGGTCAGCGGGTCGTACAGCGCCAGTTGCCGGGCTTGCTGTTCGAGCAATCGGAGCCGGGTGATATCGGCGCAGGCGTCGGTGGTGTCGTGAATGAAAAACAGATAGCCGATGATATTGCCGGTAGCCGCGCGATGCGGCGCCAGGGTCACTTCGGCGCTGCGGATACCGAGGGTGGCGTGCTGAAACTCGGTGTTGCAGGTGATGGCTTCACCGGCCAGCAACGCACGGCCATGGCGGGTAATCAGCTCGCCGATGGCGGCAAGGCGGATATGTGCCAGTCTGCAGCCCAGCAGGCGTTCGACGGGATAACCAACGGCGGTCGCCAGCGGCGGATTGGCGAAATGCAGGCACTGCTGCAGATCAAGACGCCCGGTGATCACCGGGGAGTGTTGCAGAGCGATATCCAGAGCACTGGTCTGAGGTGACGCGACAGCTGATTGCATCTGTAATTGCTCCCTCAGAGTTCATCCCTAATGCAAACCAGCCAAATTGACGCAAGCAGTACCAACGGCAAATAAGATGAGGAGTACTACTCCTTAGTGTTGCAATACAAGGCGCCAGCCCTTCAATGGAGGGCTGGCACATTACAAACCGGGGTCAGTTCAACAGAACTGCAGCACGCAGGAGCGTAAATGTACCTGACCCCTTTTAACCCCTAACCTTAACCATTTATTCTGCCCCGCTAACACTACCTGCAGTGTCATTGAGCTTGCCGGCGATTGCATCAAAAATGCCGGTAAGAGCACCATCTTCGCCACCTAGTACAGCCATTGCCGCAATAACAATCACAGCCATCAACCCTGCAATCAACGCATACTCAATCGCCGAAGCCCCATCCTCACGCTTCACAAAAGTGCGCAGTGATTCCATCAACATAATCAACTTGGTGTTCATTGTTTACGTCCTTACCGGTGCCCGGTGCAGGTAGTTATCCACAGTAATGCGGACAGGGAGGTACATGTAGCGCAAGCCTAGCGGCTAATGCCGCAAAAGTAATTATGCAATTAGTACTAGCACTATATGGCAATAGGATATCGCGCTGCTGTCTGACTAGAATCCATGCTCATAAGTGCCCGGCTTTTGCCGGGTCGAGTAGGTTGGGCCAGCTGATTTCCTGCCATGGCTACCAAGGAGCGTGCCGCAATGAACAGTCGTGTAACCATGGTATTGGCGGGCTTGCTGCTGGTCGGAGCGGTCATCGCGGGGTATTGGGGGCTGTCCCTGAGTCAGCCGCCGCAGGTGACCGAGGTGGTGGTCGCCGAGCCGGAGGAGCCGGCACCGGCTGAGCCTTTACTGGATCTATCCGCTCTGCCATTGGTGGGTGAGGATGAGCCTGAACGGGTGCCGGTGGTGGTGCTGGCCAAAGCGGTGCCGGCCATGGCCACGATCAGCGCGGAAGACCTGCTGGTGGAAGAGTTGCGCGTGGCGCCGCCGGGCAGCTTTGCCGAGAGCCAGGCGCTGGTTGGTCGGGTGGTGTGGCGCGACCTGCCGGCCGGCACCGTACTCAATGAATCGAGCTTCGAGACCGGCGGGCCGCTGGCGCGGATGATCCGCCCGGAAGAGCGGGCGCTGGCCATCCAGGTGGATGAGGTGATCAGTGGCGGCGGGCATATCCAGCCCGGTGACTATGTCGATGTGCTGCTGTTTCTGCGCGATGACGACCGTAACAGCGATCGTACCGTGCAGGTGGTGATCCCCGCCCTGCGCATTCTCACTGTCGGCAGCTCAATGGGCGCTGACCGCAGCGGCGAGCCGATGATGCCGCCGGTGGCGGAGGACGAGAAAGACAGCCGCGCCAATCGCCGCGTGGAGGCTCCGCGCACAGCGGTGCTGGCGATTCCCGAAGCCTTATTGACCCGCTTCATGCTGGCCAGTGAAGTGGGCAAGCTGCGCCTGGCTGTGCGCAGCATCGACGAGAAGCTGCTGGCCGGCTATCAGGCCGGTGACAAGCAACCGGACAAGGTGGAAGAGCTGAATCGGCAACTGTTCCAGTTCGAGAAACTGGCCCTGCGCCAGGCCAGGCAACCGCAGCCGGGATTGGCACCCCAGCGTCCCGCCGGAATCCCGGTGTATCACGGCAGCAACGTTGCCCGCCAATACCCCTGACCGAGCCAAGGATGCAGACCATGCTGATCAACAACTCCAAACGTATGCTTTACGCTGCCTGTGCGCTGGTTGCGGGGCTGAGTAGCCCGGCGGTCATGGCTGCGGCCAATTGTGCTGCCATGCAGCAGGTGCCGACGATGTTTGAGATCCGTCAGGGCACCCATCAGCAGGTGGAGCTGCCGGTGCCGGTTACCCGGCTGGCGGTGGGCGACCCGGAGGTGGCCGAGGTGCGCCTGCTCAACCGCAACAGCATTCTGCTGCTGGGCAAGGGCGGCGGCGTGACCAACGTCAGCCTGTGGACCCGATGCGCCAGTGCGCCGCATCAAAGCATGCTGTTTGTTGAAGGGCAGGCGACGGCGGCACTGGCCACGCCGCAGCTGGCCGGGAGTGTTGATACGACACTGCCCAGCCAGGTGCAGACCGATATCCGCTTTGTCGAGGTCAACCGCACCAAGCTCAAGGAAGTCGGCATCCGCATCTTCGGTACCCAGTCGAACAACTTCCTGTTCGGTTCGCCCGGTAGCAGTCTTGTGGAAAGTGCGCCGGTGGGCGGGGTCAGCGGGCTGACGCCGGGGGCGAATATGCCGCTGTCGGGCGATGGCTTCAATATTCTCTGGGGCGGCGGCAGCAGCAAGTTCCTCGGCGCGTTGAATGCGCTGGAAAACAGCGGCTTTGCCTACACCCTGTCGCGTCCCAGTCTGGTGGCGTTGAGCGGTCAGAGCGCGAGCTTTCTGGCCGGTGGTGAATTTCCGGTGCCGATTCCCAGCAGTGGCAGTGATTCGCTGTCGATTGAGTACAAGGAATACGGTATCCGTCTGAACCTGACGCCGACGGTGATCGATCGTAACCGTATTCATCTGAAGGTGGCGCCCGAGGTCAGCGAACTGGATTTCAGTGCCGGCATCGTGATCGCCGGTACCCAGGTGCCGGCGCTGAACGTGCGCCGTACCGACACCAGTATTTCCCTGGCGGACGGTGAGAGCTTCGTGATCAGCGGCTTGATCAATACCACCAGTCGCTCGGTGGTGGACAAGCTGCCGGGGCTGGGGGATATCCCGGTCCTCGGTGCCTTCTTCCGCAACTCGAGCATGCAGCGCGAAGAGCGTGAACTGCTGATGATTGTCACGCCGCGACTGGTCAATCCGCTGGCAGCGAATGCCCAGTTGCCCGAATTGCCGGGTGAAGAACTGCGTAACTACGACCCCTCGGCGTTCGAGATGCTGCTGTTCGAGAACGGTGACTTCGATCGCTATAACGGACTTTCCTGGTGAGGAGCACCGAGATGGCACAGACCTTTCTGGCATGCACCGAGCTGGATACGGATACCACCTGGCTGCAGAGCGCGTTGGCGCCCATGGGACAGGTGTTGCGGGTGGGCCAGAGTCTGGATGAGCTGCTCGGCCTGATCGATGCCACCGGCGCCACCCTGGTGTTCGTGGCGATTGACCGGGACAACCTGTCGGCCCAGTGTGCGCTGATCGAAAGCCTGCTCGAAGCCAGGCCGCTGCTGGCGGTGATGGTGTTGGGTGATGGTTTCGATAATGATCTGGTGATTGCGGCCATGCGCTCCGGCGCTCGGGATTTCGTCACCTCCGGCTTGCGTACCAGCGAGGTGCTGGGGCTGGTGCGGCGCATCACCGAACGCTTGCCGACGCTGCCGGCGCGCAAGCAGCAGGGTAACCTGACATTGCTGTTCGGCAACCAGCCGGATGCCGATGCGGCCCTGATTGCGGCTCACATGGCATTGCTGATGCAGAAGAACGGACAGCGCACCTTGCTGGTGGATCTGGGCGTACCCACGGGGGAGAGCCTGGATGTGCTGGGGCTGGAGGCGAGCTTCGTGTTTTCCGATGCGCTGCGCAACCTGCGGCGCATCGATCGCAGTCTGATCGATAACGCCTTCATCGAACACGACAGCGGGCTGCGGGTGCTGCCCGCCGGTACCGATGAATCGCGGATCGATCTGTACAGCTCATCGGAGCTGTATCTGCTCGCCGCCTCACTGCGCCAGAACTTCGACCAGGTGCTGATCAACCTGACCGGCCAGCCGGACACGGAAATGCTCCGCAACTTTGTCGGCCAGGCCGATCAG
Source organism: Pseudomonas sp. (assembly GCA_037621305.1). GTDB lineage: Bacteria > Pseudomonadota > Gammaproteobacteria > Pseudomonadales > Pseudomonadaceae > Halopseudomonas. The sequence goes on along the minus strand of JASJKW010000120.1, from coordinate 708 downwards.
CTGTGCTGGTATGTGGACCCGAGTGTGTCCTGCTGCCGGCGCAATCTGGATCTGCTACTCAAGTGGCGCACCGATGGGGTCAAGCTGGAGCATGCGCGGCTGCTGATTGATCGCTACTTCGACCGTGTGGCGCCGGCTCCCAAGGCGCTGGGACGGACCTTTGAAATGCCGGTGCTGGCGACGTTGCCGGCCAGTGCCGAGCTGCGCCTGAAAGCACGTAATCAGCGCGCCACGCTGTTCCAGCTGGCGCCGCGCGATAAGCTGGCCAAGGCGCTGACCGAGGCGGTGTCGACACTGACCCCGGCGGCGGGCAAGACGGCATCACGCGGGTTGTTACAGCGCCTTGCGGGGATGGCCAGATGAACCGTCAGTTGCAGACCGGTCAGGGAAAGGCGGTGGTGGAGCTGAAGGCGCAGCTGCATCGCTACATCATCGACGAACTTGAGGGTGAGTCCGATAACCTGCTGGAAGGCCCGCGGGCCGCGCTGGTGCGCTTTGTGGCCGACCGGGTGGCTGAATACACGCGGCGCTCGCAGTTCGCCATTTCCCGTTATGAGGCTGATCGGCTGACCGAAGAGCTGGTCGATGAGCTGGTCGGTTTCGGTCCGCTGGAAGTGCTGCTGCGCGATCGTACGGTGAGCGAGATTCTGGTCAACGGGCCGCAACGGATCTTCATCGAGCGCAACGGCGTGCTGCAGCACAGCGATC
>JASJKW010000119.1:0-12759 GCA_037621305.1 Pseudomonas sp. | reverse complement strand
ATAAGAATAGTGTTGAATCGTGCTACCGCATCGTACAGCTCGGCGATGTAGTCATGCGGCTCGATCTGGGTCGTGTAGGGGTTGAAGGTCAGCCCCAGGGTTTCTTCGATGAAGTGGCGAGCGTTGGCCTCCCAGTCGACCTGTGGGTAGGCGGACAGGTGGGCGTTGTAATTCCCTACGGCGCCATTGATCTTGCCCAGTAGCGGAATGCCTTCGATCTGAGTGATCTGACGTTCCAGGCGATAGACGACGTTGGCCAGTTCCTTGCCCAAGGTAGTGGGGGAGGCCGGCTGACCGTGGGTGCGAGACAGCATCGGTACGTCGGCAAATTCTACTGACAGAGCGCGGATCTCATCGGCAATGCGACGCATGAGCGGCAGTACCACCTCGTCGCGACCGCTGCGCAGCATCAGCGCATGGGACAGGTTGTTGATGTCCTCGGAGGTGCAGGCGAAGTGGATGAACTCGTTGACAGCCCGCAATTCAGGCAGATCAGCCACCTGCTCCTTGAGCAGATATTCCACCGCTTTTACATCATGGTTGGTGGTTCTCTCGATTTCCTTGACGCGCTCGGCGTGGCTCAATTGGAAATCATCAACCAGGCGATCAAGCAGCGCATTGGCCTGGTCGGAAAAAGGGCCGATCTCCGGAATGCCGGAATGAGCAGCCAGACACTGCAACCAGCGAACCTCAACCTGGACGCGGAAACGGATCAGGCCATATTCGCTGAAAATGTTGCGCAGGCTGGCAGTTTTGCTGCCGTAACGGCCATCAACGGGTGAAACGGCGGTCAAGGAGGAAAGTTGCATAGGAAATTCTCAAAAGGCTGGCTGAAAGCCGCAAATCATACACCATCCTGACGGGCTTGGGTTTGCCCTGCCAGCATGGAGAGGTCAGGCGGTATCCTTGGTCATTCAGTTGTTCAGAATTGTGCGGGTTGCTTCAAGCAGCTTGCCTCGAGAGATCAGCAGCTGCCAGCGATGACCGCCGAGCTGCCGCCACAGGCGTGCGGAGCGAATGCCGGCGAGAAGCAGGGCGCGGATGCGGTTGGCGACATCGGGCTGCTGCAGGTGACGTACGTCGCCATGTACCTGAATGCGCAAGCGCAGTGTGCTCAGGGTGTCCTGATAAGCACTGCCCAACGAAGCCATGACATTATCATGCAGCAGCCCGAAGTGCCCGATTTGTTGCTGGGTTCGGTCCAGCCGCTGACCCAGCACAGCCAGCATGTCATCACGCTTGGCCAGCTGCCGTTCCAGGGTGATGAGATTCATTGCATAACGCAGCGCGTCCCGCTGCAGCGCAGCCGTATCGCGGTCCAGCATGGAGCTGACAGCTTGCAGTCCGCCGCGAAGCTGATGGTGGGAGCCGCCGTATACACCGAGCGTGTCATCAGGTGAGCGCTCGAAGATGCTTTGAATCAGACAGCCGACCGGGCCTTCGCTGTATTGTCCGCTGCGAGCCAGTTTGTCGACCTGCAATGCCGCTTCGAATATCCCGCCCAACGCCAACACCTGTTCTTCTGCAAGTGTCATGCAGCGTCCTCATCAAAAGCGGCAATCGCTTGTTCGATAACGCCGCCGCCCAGGCACACATCGTCCTGATACAGCACCACGGACTGCCCCGGAGTGACCGCTCGCTGAGGCTCGTCGAAGCGGATCAGATAACCGCCTTCAGCCGGCTCGATGGTGCACGCCTGGTCGGGTTGGCGATAGCGGACCTTGGCCGTCAGCCGCATGGGCTGGGTAATCTCAAACGGATTGACCCAATACATGTCGGAGCAGCTCAGCGCGCTGGAAAACAGCCATGGATGCTCATTGCCTTGTCCGACAATCAGAACGTTACGCTCCAGGTTCTTGCGCAGCACATACCAGGGGTCATCATTTGCCCCTTGCAGACCGCCGATCCCCAGTCCCTGACGCTGACCAATGGTGTGATACATCAAACCATGGTGGCGACCGATGACCTGACCATCGGTCGTCTCGATATCACCGGGCTGGGCGGGCAGATATTGCTTGAGGAAGTCACTGAAACGACGTTCCCCGATAAAGCAGATGCCGGTGGAGTCCTTCTTGCGAGCAGTGGCCAGTTCATACTTCTCAGCGATACGGCGCACCTCCGGCTTTTCCAGTTCGCCGACCGGAAATAGCGTACGGGCAAGCTGCTCGCCGCCCACGGCATGCAGAAAGTAGCTCTGATCCTTGTTCGTATCCAGCCCACGCAGCAGCAGTGTCTGGCCATCACGCTCGGCGCGGCGCGTGTAATGCCCGGTGGCGATCAGATCCGCCCCCAGCATCAGCGCATAATCCAGAAACGCCTTGAACTTGATTTCCCGGTTACAGAGGATATCCGGGTTCGGCGTGCGGCCTGCCTTGTATTCTTCCAGGAAGTGTTCGAACACATTGTCCCAGGACTCGGCGGCAAAGTTCGCCGTATGCAGTTTGATGCCCAGCCGATCGCTCACCGCCTGCGCATCAGCCAGATCGTCCATGGCGGTGCAGTATTCGGTGCCGTCATCTTCATCCCAGTTTTTCATGAACAACCCTTCCACCTGATAGCCTTGCTCAAGGAGAAGGGCCGCAGAAACGGAGGAGTCGACCCCGCCGGACATGCCGACAATGACTCGGGTCTGGCTGGGTGTTTTGGCTTGAATATTCATGTCTAACGAATCAGATCCAGTGGATACCGCGGTTTATTCAGATAGTCGAGGATGCACTCCAGCACCATGGGGCTGCGCAACTCGGCCCGCCGGGCCTCGATTTCATCAAGTGTCAGCCAGTGCGCACGGACAATGCCATCGTCCAGCGCCAGGTCTGGCTGGTGCGTGACCGGCAGTCCAGTGAAGCAGGTACGCTGGTAGGTAACGCCATTCTCGCCACGAAACAGATAGACTCCGGTGAGCCCTGTTATCTCGACTGTCCAGGCCGTTTCTTCCAGTGTTTCCCGCCGGGCAGCCTCTATAAGACTTTCGTCGGCTTCCAAATGCCCGGCAGGCTGATTGAATACAACACGATCATGGCTGATTTCCTCAACCATGAGAAACCGCCCGCGATCTTCAACGATGGTGGCGACGGTGACGTGGGGTAAAAAACGCATGAGGAACTCCCGATTCAGGGTGGCTAGGTTACCGTAAACTGCCTGCTCGGTGAATGCCTGCGTTGGACGGCTGTGGCGAGGGGCTGGATTTGGATGAAAAAAGGGCTAGGATGCCATGAGTATTTGTGACCTGTAGTGCGATTGTAGTCTCACTACAAAATATGCCGTAAATATTACGCGGATTGCCGATGTTCGGCTTTTTTTCCGTGTAATCAACGGGGCGGAAACAGAAAGTGCGTGACTTTATGTAGGAAAACTACAACAATACGGTCTACTCAAGAATCGTATTCTTCCGATCCGGATCAACCGTCCGGGTCTTCACTGACAACGACACACAACGGAGTCAAAAATGGGATACCAAAAGATCCAGGTGCCGGCAAGCGGCGACAAAATCACCGTTAACGCCGACTTTTCCCTGAATGTTCCTGACAACCCGATCATCCCTTATATCGAAGGTGATGGCATCGGCGTTGATATTTCCCCGGTCATGATCAAAGTAGTCGATGCAGCCGTGGAAAAAGCCTACGGTGGCAAGCGCAAGGTTTCCTGGATGGAAGTATTCGCTGGCGAAAAAGCCACTCAGGTCTATGACCAGGACACCTGGCTCCCTGAAGAAACTCTGCACGCAGTCAAAGACTACGTTGTTTCCATCAAGGGTCCTCTGACCACCCCAGTGGGTGGCGGCATCCGCTCCTTGAACGTAGCCCTGCGTCAGCAACTCGACCTGTACGTATGTCAGCGTCCGGTTCGCTGGTTCACTGGCGTGCCCAGCCCGGTCAAGAACCCGGGTGACGTGGACATGGTGATCTTCCGCGAGAACTCGGAAGACATCTACGCTGGCGTCGAGTGGCAGGCTGGCTCCCCGGAAGCGATCAAGGTCATCAAGTTCCTCACCGAGGAAATGGGCGTTACCAAGATCCGCTTCACTGAAAACTGCGGTATCGGCATCAAGCCGGTTTCCCTGGAAGGCACCAAGCGTCTGGTTCGCAAGGCCCTGCAGTATGCTGTGGACAACGATCGTAGCTCTGTGACTCTCGTGCACAAGGGCAACATCATGAAGTTCACCGAAGGCGCCTTCAAAGAGTGGGGCTACGAAGTGGCTCGCGACGAGTTCGGTGCGGAGCTGCTGGACGGCGGTCCTTGGATGCAATTCAAGAACCCCAACACTGGCAAGAACATCGTGGTAAAAGACGCCATTGCTGACGCCATGCTGCAACAGATTCTGCTGCGCCCGGCCGAGTATGACGTTATTGCCACGCTGAACCTGAACGGTGACTACCTGTCCGACGCGCTGGCTGCTGAAGTTGGCGGTATCGGTATCGCACCAGGTGCCAACCTGTCCGATTCGATCGGCATGTTCGAAGCCACTCACGGTACAGCACCCAAGTACGCTGGCCAGGACAAGGTGAACCCAGGTTCGCTGATCCTGTCCGCCGAAATGATGCTGCGTCACATGGGTTGGGTAGAAGCTGCAGACCTGATCATCAAGGGTACCGAAGGCGCTATCGCCAACAAAACGGTTACCTACGACTTCGAACGCTTGATGGACGGCGCCACGCTGCGCAAGTGTTCCGAGTTCGGTGATGACCTGATCGCTGCAATGTAATCGCAGCGTCAGTTATCAGGTAATAACACACAAGCCGGCATTTGCCGGCTTGTGTGCGTTAGGATGCCCGGTACAGCGAGGAACACGCGGGCAGGGTGTCTCAGTTAAACAACTGCCTCCACTTCAGTCGCCGCAGTTACTTCAGCTGATTTGCGCGCAGCTTCACCAACGGCTTGAATATTGACTGCATGCAGGCCCTTTGGGCCCTGGATGATGTCGAACTGTACAGGCTGGCCTGCCTTGAGCGTTCGGTACCCATCCATCTGGATAGCTGAGTAGTGGGCAAAAAGGTCTTCAGTGCGACCATCGGCCACGACAAAACCATAGCCTTTGGCGTTATTGAACCATTTGACCTTACCAATCTCCATACTGCATTCCTCTGCTGTCCCCATCTCTATGGGTAGTGAATCCCGGTACGTCCTCACGTGTCGCAAGCCGGTATGAATAAGTACCCGCGTATCACGCTTGTTACACTTATTAACAATGAGTCGCTATAAGTCAAGTTGGGAGCTGGCAAGCTGTGTACCAGCGCACATTTTACCTGTAGCCTCATATCCACCAGTGACACATAAGATGTTTGCAACGATGGAAATTCAATTAACTTTTATGCAAAGCCCCGGTCAACCGGAGCACGTTGAAGATGATGGCCTGGCGGTCGAAACCGGAAAGCCGGAGCTAAAGCCGCCCGCACGCTATCAGGTCATCATGCTCAATGATGACTACACACCCATGGATTTTGTAGTGGAGGTTCTGGAAACCTTTTTCATGCTGAACCGGGAAAAGGCTACACAGATCATGCTCAGGGTCCATACTGAGGGCAGAGCGGTCTGTGGGGTCTACTCACGAGACGTTGCCGAAACCAAGGCCGCCCAGGTAAATGAATATGCCAGGGAATGTCAGCACCCGTTGATGTGTCAGATAGAACGCGAAGCGTAATAAAGCGACCAGAGTCGCATGATGAGGGGGCAGTATGCTTAATAGAGATCTGGAGATCACCCTGAACTTGGCGTTCAAGGATGCGCGCAGTAAACGCCACGAATTCATGACGGTCGAGCATCTGTTACTTGCGTTGCTCGACAATCAGGCTGCGTTGGCGGTTCTGCGGGCCTGTGGAGCTGATATGGATCGGCTGCGCCGCGATCTGGTGGAATTCGTCGAATCCACCACACCGCTGATTCCTGCTCAGGATAGTGAGCGTGAAACCCAACCGACGCTGGGCTTCCAGCGGGTTCTGCAGCGTGCTGTATTTCATGTGCAGAGCTCGGGCAAGGGCGAAGTCAACGGCGCCAACGTACTGGCGGCGATCTTCAGCGAACAGGAAAGTCAGGCGGTATTCTTCCTCAAGCAGCAACATATCGCCCGTATCGATATCGTCAATTTCATATCCCATGGCATTTCCAAGATCGCTGACGACAGCGAAAGCATCCAGGCCGACCAGGAAAACATGGACGAGGAGGCGGGCGAAACGGTTGCCGCCAACAACCCTCTGGAATCCTACGCCAGTAACCTGAACGAGCAGGCCCGGCTGGGGCGGATTGACCCGTTGGTGGGGCGTGCATCTGAAGTCGAACGGGTTGCGCAGATTCTGGTGCGGCGGCGCAAGAACAACCCGCTGCTGGTCGGTGAGGCCGGCGTGGGTAAGACCGCCATTGCCGAAGGCCTGGCCAAACGCATCGTTGACGGGGAGGTGCCGGACATCCTCACCGACGCCGTCGTCTACTCGCTGGACCTCGGCGCGCTGCTGGCCGGGACCAAATATCGCGGGGATTTCGAGAAGCGCTTCAAGGCGTTGCTCAAGGCGCTCAAGAAACGTCCGCAGGCAATCCTGTTCATCGACGAGATCCACACCATCATCGGCGCGGGTGCGGCATCAGGCGGCGTGATGGATGCGTCCAATCTGCTCAAGCCGCTGCTCTCCTCCGGCGAGATACGCTGTATCGGGTCGACCACGTTCCAGGAGTTCCGCGGTATCTTCGAGAAAGACCGCGCGCTGGCTCGGCGTTTCCAGAAAGTCGATGTGGTTGAGCCTTCGGTCAGCGATACCATCCAGATTCTCAAGGGGCTGCGCAGCCGTTTCGAGGATCACCACGGCATCCGCTATACCGACGAGGCCTTGCGCGCTGCCGCCGAGCTGGCTGATCGATACATCAACGACAGGCACATGCCGGACAAGGCAATCGATGTTATTGACGAGGCCGGCGCCTATCAGCGCCTGAAGCCACAGGAAGAGCGTCCTGAGTGCATTGATGTTGCCGAAGTGGAAGCCATCGTTGCCAAGATCGCGCGGATCCCACCAAAGCATGTGTCCACCAGCGACAAGGAACTGCTGAAGAACCTCGAGCGCGACCTCAAACTGGTGGTATTCGGACAGGACGAGGCCATCAATTCGCTGAGCACGGCGATCAAGCTGTCCCGTGCGGGGCTTAAGTCAGCCGACAAACCCGTGGGCTCCTTCCTGTTCGCCGGTCCTACCGGTGTGGGCAAGACCGAAGTGACTCGCCAGCTGGCGAAGAGCCTCGGGGTGGAGCTGCTGCGCTTCGATATGTCCGAATACATGGAGCGGCACACAGTGTCACGCCTGATCGGCGCGCCCCCGGGCTATGTCGGCTTTGATCAGGGCGGGCTGCTTACCGAGGCCATCAACAAGTCGCCGCATTGCGTGCTCTTGCTGGATGAGATCGAGAAAGCGCACCCGGAAGTCTTCAACCTGCTGTTGCAGGTCATGGATCACGGGACGCTGACGGATAACAATGGACGCAAGGCGGACTTCCGTAACGCGATCATTGTCCTGACCACCAACGCCGGCGCTGAATCCATGGCCCGGTCCTCGATCGGTTTCACCAAGCAGGATCACTCCACGGATGCCATGGAGGTGATCAAGAAAACCTTCACCCCCGAGTTCCGCAACCGCCTGGACACCATCATCCAGTTCGGCCGGCTCAATCACGCCAGCGTCAAGTTCGTGGTGGACAAATTCCTCACCGAACTACAGGCGCAGCTCGAAGACAAGCATGTGCTGCTGGATGTGGACGAAAGCGCGCGTGACTGGCTGGTGGAGCATGGCTATGACCCGTTGATGGGCGCGCGCCCGATGGCACGCCTGATTCAGGACAAGATCAAGCGGCCGCTGGCTGAGCAGATCCTGTTTGGTGATCTCGCCGAGCATGGCGGAACGGTGCATGTCACGCTGCGGGACGGTGAATTGGTACTGGACGTACCAGAAGAGGAAATGGCCTGACGGTGGCCGGACATGCTGACGGGGTAAAAGGCCCCGTCAGCATGTTGCTTCAGATGGAGAACTTGGCCCAGACCGGCGCATGATCTGACGGTTTTTCCATCCCACGGATGTCGTAATCGATACCGGTATCGACACAGTGATCGATCAGCCCACGGCTGGCCATCACCAGATCGATGCGCAGACCGCGCTTGGGCGTGTCTTCAAATCCGCGGCTGCGGTAGTCAAACCAGCTGAAACGGTCTGTCACATCAGGGTTCATATGCCGGAAAGTATCCACCAGCCCCCAGTCCTTGAGTTTCTGCAGCCATTCACGCTCCTCGGGCAGAAAACTGCATTTGCCCGTGCGCAACCAGCGCTTGGCATTGGCTTCGCCGATACCGATGTCGCTGTCCTGCGGCGAAATATTCACGTCCCCCATGACCACCAGTCGCTGATCGGTACTGAAATCCTGAAGATGCGCCTGAAGGTCGGCGTAGAACTTGTTCTTGGCCGGAAACTTGATCGGGTGGTCGCGGCTTTCCCCCTGCGGGAAATAGCCATTGAAGACGATCAGCGGCGTACCGTCGGCGCAGGGCAGGGCAGCGCTGATCATTCGGCATTGTGCGTCCTCACCGTCGCCGGGAAAACCTTTGCGTACCCACAGCGGCTCCTCGCGCGTCAGCAAGGCAACCCCGTAGTGACCTTTCTGACCGTGAAAATGTACGTGATAACCCAGCGCCTGAACCGATTCCAGCGGAAAGGCCGGATCATCCACCTTGGTTTCCTGCAGACCTATCACATCGGGTGCATGCTTGTTGACGATTTCCTGCAACTGATGCGGACGGGCGCGCAAGCCATTGATATTGAACGAGACAACTTTCATCACAATTCCTATCCTGATAACACGAAGAAGCCGGGATGCCTATCGGCCTGAAACGGTCATCATGTTAGCATCCCCCGATGATTTGTTATCGCGTCCTGCGGTGCAGACTTGATGCTGGAACAGAATATGGTCCGTTTTCTTACGCTCTTGGTGCTGCTGTTGCTTACCGTAGCTGCACGCGCCGAGCTGGAAGTGAAGGTGGAGCCGCGTAACACTGCGGCCAGAAAGAACATAGAGGCCTTCATCGGACCGGTTTCGGCCTCCAGCCGGGAAGATATGTGGCGCCTGGCGCGCTCCAGCCGGGAGCAGGCCATCAGCGCGCTTCAGGCACTGGGCTATTACCACGCCCAGATACGACCGCGCGTGACCGGCTCCGATGCCGAACCGGTATTGCTGTTGGAGGTGACGCTGAACGAGCCGGTGCTGCTGGATGAGGTAACCCTTGAGCTAAGCGGTTCAGGTCGAGATGCTGACTATTTTCGTATCCCTCGTAGCCGCTATCTGATGCCCGGCGCGCAGTTGCATCACGGTCATTATGAAGACACCAAATCCCTGCTGGAAAACCAGGCATTGCGCTATGGTTATTTTTCCGCCGAGTTTCTGGAAAATCGCCTGCTGATCGACGTGGAGCAAAACCTTGCGGATGTCATTCTCCGTTACGACACCGGGGATCGCTATCGGCTGGGCGCGGTGAGCTTCTCGGACACGCCATTCGATCTTGATCTGCTGCAACGCATGGTGCCTTTTCGCCCTGGTGTACCCTACGATGCCGACCTGATCGCCGAATTCAATCGAGAGCTTCTATCCAGCGGCTACTTTGAAGCCGTGCAGGTATTAGCTTCACCGGATCAGGCAGTGGCCGGCGAGATCCCGGTGCGCGCGGAACTCAAGGAGCGCGCCCCCCATTCGCTCGGCTTTGGTGGTGGCTTCTCCACAGACGTTGGCCCCCGAGCCAAGGCGGACTGGAAGCAACACTGGCTCAACTCCCGGGGCCACAGTCGCGGTGCCGAGCTGGAACTGTCCGAGCCACGACAGAAGGTGACATCCTGGTACCAAATCCCCCTCACGCCACCTCAATCCAGTCACCTGCGGTTTTTCTCCGGCTGGCAGCGTGAACATATCGACGATACCGAAAGCCAGACCATGGTTCTCGGTGGGCTGTTTCAGCGGCGACTGGATAACGGCTGGAACCGCAGCATTGGCCTACGCCTGGAACAGGAGCGCTACTCCCTGGGTAGCGACTCGGGGCGCAGCACCTTGCTGATTCCCAGCCTCGGTTTTCAACGCACCATCAGTGACGACAGCATGGACCCCAGCCAAGGCTACAGCTTGATGATGGATCTGCAGGGGGCCAAGGCAGGAGTACTGTCGGATATCGACTTTCTTCGGCTGAACATGGCGGCCAAGGGCCTGTATACGCTGTGGGACAATCACCGTTTTCTGGCCCGGGCGCAGGTCGGCGGTATTGCCAGCGATGGTTTCGCCAGCGTGCCTCCGTCGCTGCGCTTCTTTGCTGGTGGCGATCAGAGTGTGCGTGGCTATGATTATCGAACGCTCGCGCCTACCGACGAAACCGGGGAGCGGGTCGGCGGGCGTTACCTGTTGGCAACCAGTGCGGAATACCAGTATGAGTTTCGCCCGAAATGGCGTGCAGCCGTGTTTGTCGATCACGGTAACGCGGTAGACAGTTGGGAAGACCCGATAAAAACCAGCGCCGGCCTGGGGATACGCTGGGTCTCGCCGGTCGGCCCTATTCGCTTGGACCTGGCCAAATCCGTGAGCGATCCCGATGAAGGTATTCGTCTGCACTTCTCCATGGGGGCCGAACTGTGACGCGGTTTCTGCTCAAGGCATTGCTGCGCGGACTGCTGATTCTGCTGATCGTGCCCTTGTTATTGGTGCTGTTGCTTGCGGCACTGCTGTCCAACGAAAGCGTCAATCGCTGGCTGATGGCAAAACTGCCAGAACTGGAGCCGCGCCTGCAACTTGAATTTTTCGGTGGCCAGCTCTGGCATGGTTGGGAATTCGCCAGCATCGGCTGGCAAGACACTGGCATCGACGTCCGCATTGATAAGGTCGCGTTTTCCTGGTCCCCGGATTGCCTGGCCGGGCGACGCCTGTGCATTGATCTGCTCAGCGCAGAGCGCATAAGCATTCTGACCACGCCGGATGACGCCCCCAGTGAACCTCGACAGGACATCAGTCTGCCCAACCTGAATCTGCCAATGGGTGTGCAGCTGCAAGAAGCACGGATCGGCAGCCTGTGGCTGAATGAAGAACAAGCGCTGCTCACTGATATTGCCCTGCAGGCCCATGCCAGCGGCGATCAACTGCATATAACCGGCTTCAGCGGTACTGGTCCTGATCTGAGGTGGGAGCTCGAAGGCGATGTACGCATGAGCGGCGATTGGCCGCTGCGTGTGCTGGCTGATCTGGATCTGCCGGCGGTGGATAATCGTCCCTGGCAGCTGCGAGCCCGTCTCGGCGGCAGCGCGGCAGAACTGGAACTGGAAGCACGCAGCACCGGTTATCTGCCAGGGGTGCTGACACTCAATGCCCAGCCATTGCTGGCTGAGTTGCCGCTAGCGGCCCAGTGGCAAGGTGAATCCTTCCTCGCACTGGAATCCCTGCCCAGCACCTTGACCCTGACCAACCCTGTGGTGAATCTCCAGGGCAATCTGGAAGAAGGCATTGCCCTGCGGGCTACCAGCAGCATGCCGGGTGAGGGTGGGGCGATCGACCTGAATCTGCAAGGACAGGTCATGACGACGGGCGTTTCAGACCTGAATCTGCGCCTGGGCGTGACGGGGCAGCCGGAGCGGGAACTGACCCTTGCTGCCAACGCCGACTGGTCGGATGTGCTGACGGCAGATGCCAGCCTCGCGATGCAGCAGTTCCCATGGCAATGGCTCTACCCACAGGATATCGGGCCGCTGGAAATTCGTCGGTTGAACCTCAACGCCAATCTTCGCGATGATCAATTCGACTCTGCATTGCAAGCCCAGCTTGGCGGTGTCGGTGGCCGTGATGCCGACCTCGCGCTGACCTTGGCCGGCACATCCGAGAAGGTCACCATTGCGCCATTGACGCTGACCACCGACCAAGGTCGTCTGACCGGGCAGGGTGTTGTGACCTTGCTCGAAGATATCGCCTGGGATGTCAGCTTGTTACTTGAGGAACTGAACCCGCAGATGTTCGTTGCCGAGCTGCCCGGCTCGCTCAATGGCCCCGTGACCAGTACCGGTACTCTCGCGGCGGGACAGCTGCAACTGGCCGCCGACTGGAACCTGGACGGCAGCCTGCGGGGGCAGCCACTGGCCTTGTCCGGAGCGCTGGCCAGCGCGGATACCGGTTGGCGGGTCGAGGATCTGCTGTTGCGTCAGGGGGCTAACCGCATCACCGGTGGAGGGCAGTGGGGCGAGACAGTGAAAGGTCGGTTTGATATCGAGCTGACCCAGCTGGCCACCCTTTGGCCGGGGCTGAGTGGCAGCCTGTCCGGGTCCACACTGGCCTCGGGATCGGCGAGTGACCCTGAGCTGACCCTGGCATTGCAGGGCGAACGCCTGGGGTACGAGGACTTCGCTCTGAGCGGTTTGGCTGTCGATGGGCGCGTCACACTCAACGAGCAGTTGCCCGGCACGCTGAATCTGTCAGCCAGGCGGCTGCGCAGTGGCGATACCCGACTGGGTGATCTCAGTCTGACGTTCGATGGTACGCGAGCCAGGCATCACCTGGCTCTGGACCTGCAAGGCGGCGTGGTTGAGCTCGATACGCGGTTGTCCGGCAGCCTGGATGACCAGCGCTGGCAAGGGCAGCTCCGTGACAGCACTCTTGCTGCCGAGGAGATAGTCTGGCGACTGAACCAACCGGCGGCGCTGAGCTATCGACTGGCCAGTGGTGATCTGCGGCTGGGAGCGCATTGCTGGAGCCACCTGACCAGTCAGCTGTGCTTCAACC
>JASJKW010000118.1:0-3379 GCA_037621305.1 Pseudomonas sp. | reverse complement strand
CGGCACCCTGATTCAGCTGAACCACCCCCCGGCTACCGGAAAACGCCTGATCATCGATTTCGACCAGACGCTCTCCTGCCCCGAATGGCTCCGCAGCTGAATTGAAAGACGACCCTGCCGCGCTCTGCGCCAGCACCTGGTCGTCGAGGCTTTCGGGCCGGGCTGCTGCGCCGAGCCGAAAACCATTGATCTGCTGGTTACCCGTTCCAGATCCCTGGTTGACCCCCAACACACCGCTGCCGCCACTGAAAGAGGCCCCGCGAATGTGCGCCCCCAGATCGGCGGCGGCATCGGCGCCCAGCATGCCGTCGCGATGCTGCTCCACCTTGAGCGTGGGCATGGCACCCGCCGAAACGGCCCGGGCGTTGACCTGCTGTTGCAGGTTGCCGCTGGCCTGATTAACCATCAGCACACCCTGATAACCGGCGGCACTGCTGTTGATGGTGGCCGTACTCTCGGCGGCGTGGGCACTGGCGGCGAGCAGCAAACCGAGGCCGATTATCATGTGCAAGGCCATGCTCACTTCCCCCCCAGTATCTGCAACGGCCTTAACCCTTGCTGAATGCTGCGATTGACCTGCCCACCGGCGTTCCCAGCTGCGCCGCCACCATGCCCTGCGGGATTGAGTCCTGCTGCGCCTCCACCGGTCGGTACCGGATTGGCGGGCCCCGCGCCGAGCGGCAAGTTACTGAACGTATTGGAAATACGGCTACCGCTGCTGATACCGGCAAAATCGCGGTCGGACATCTCAGTGGGTGCCAGCCCAGCATCCAGTGCTTGATTGAGCATGGCGTCGCGCCGTGGGTTCGCTACCAGGGGATTGGGGTCCGGCACCAGTTCCTGACGCGCCGCGGCACGGGGCTGTACTTGTCTGGAGATGATGATGTCGCCATCCGCGCCATGGACCGGCAACTGCGTCGCTATACACAGCGCCAGCCCTGCCAGACAGAGCAGTACCTGAATCATCAGTGAGGAGAGCGAAGGGTTCATGGCAGACATTCTCTTTTTATAAGTCGGCGCTTGCCGTTCATGTAATGAGAAGAGCAAGCTCCATGCCTGAAAATAAATAACTTTAATATTCAAATAGTTAAGATGTTTTCGTAAAACCGAAGGCAGTATCTGTATCAGAATTGAAACACCCTCAGGGGAGTTCTGCGTGCCTAATCGCAGCAAAGCCACAGACAACAGCCTCTGGTGCGGATTGGAGAGAGTCTCGGAATTGAAACACTTGGCCGGCGACAGCCGAATTGCTGGCCTGGAGAGCAATGAGGTGTATCAGTTATGAGCGAAGCGGAGAGAAACAAGAATGCTGACGAACGCCAGCCGGGCAAAACAGGAAAATCGGGAACCTGCGCCGGTGGTACCGGCGCAGGGAAATACTCAATACATCAGCCGCACTTGCTGTCACCGCAAGCCAGGCAGGTCAGACAGCCGTCCATCTGCACGGCCGCCTTGGTGTGACACTTGCCGCACATCTGCGCGCCGGAGGGATAGGCTTCGGCACTGTCATCGCAATCGGCCGCGGCCTGCGCCGGGGCGCTGGCGCTGAGGAACTCGGCACGCTTCTGGTCCAGATAGGCGCGCTGATGTTCGTCCATTTCGTCCTCGAGCATACCGATACGCTTGAGGTGGCATTCCAGCACATCGCCGATTTCCGCAACCAATGACGGCATCCAGCGACCGCCACGCTTCATGTAACCACCCTTCGGATCAAATACGCTGTTCAGCTCCTCGACCAGGAAGGTGCAGTCACCGCCCTTGCGGAATACCGCGGAGATGATCAGCGTCAGCGCCGAAATCCACTGGTAGTGTTCCATGTTCTTCGAGTTGATGAAGATCTCGAAGGGACGGCGAGTTTCGCGGTCGCTGCCGGGGTTGAGCACCACGTCGTTGATGGTGACGTAGATCGCGTGCTCGGAAGTCGGCGTCTTGATCTTGTAGGTCGAGCCCTCGAGGAACTCGGGACGCTTGAGCTTCTCGTGCATCTCGACGTAAGTCGGCGCTGCCGGTTCGGGCGCCTTGGCCGGCTCGTCCGGCTTGACCACTGCGTAGTCGACAATCTTGCTGGTTATCTTGAGTGCCATGTCCATCTTCCTCACCCTGCGCCATGGCAGGGCTGTATTTGTAGTTACCAAGTCATCAATTGGGCGCCAGCGGCTCAGAATTTGCCGTAATAGCCTTCCTTGAGCGCATCATACAGGTTGGCTGCCGAGTGCATCTCGCCGTCGTACTCGATTTCTTCGCCACCTTTGGCCTCGATGATGCTGCCGTCTTCCAGTTTGAAGCGGTAGGTGGTGTTGGCCAGATCCTGCTCCTTCACCAGTACGCCCTGGAAGGCTTCCGGGTTGAAACGGAAGGTCGTGCAACCCTTCAAGCCCTTGTGATAGGCGTACAGGTAGATATCCTTGAAATCCTCGTAGGGATAATCAGTCGGCACGTTGGCCGTCTTGGAGATCGAGGAATCGATCCACTTCTGCGCCGCGGCCTGCACGTCCACATGCTCGGTGGGCTTCACATCATCGGCAGCGATGAAGTACTCCGGCAGGTTGCGCGAGGCGGCTTCCATGTCAGGCAGCGCCTGGGGATCGATGAACTGGCGGTAGGCCAGCAGCTCGAAGCTGAACACGTCGACCTTTTCCTTGGACTTCTTGCCTTCACGGATCACGTTACGGAAGTAGTGATGGGCAAAGCTCGGCTCGATACCGTTGGAAGCGTTGTTGGCCAGCGACAGGGAAATGGTCCCGGTCGGCGCAATCGAGCTGTGGTGAGTGAAGCGCGAGCCGTGCTCGGCCAGTGCCTCGACCAGTGCTGCGTCCTCGCCTGCCACCTGCTGCATGTAACGGCTGTACTTGGCCCACAGCACCTTGCCCTTGACCTTCTGGCCGACCTTGAAACCGTCCTTCTTCATTTCCGGACGCTTGGCCAGCATGGCACCGGTCACGGTGAACTCTTCTTCCATGATCGGCGCCGGGCCTTTCTCTTCGCTCAGCTTCAAACCCGTGCGCCAGCCCTGCAGAGCCATTTCCCTGGAGACCTCTTCGGTGAATTCCAGCGAGGCGGCATCGCCATAGCGCATGCGCAGCATGGTCATGGTCGAGCCCAGCCCCAGGAAGCCCATGCCATGGCGGCGCTTACGGAAGATCTCGTTGCGCTGCTCTTCCAACGGCAGGCCATTGATCTCGACCACGTTGTCCAGCATACGGGTGAAGATGTCGACTACCTTGCGATACTCGTCCCAATCGAACCGCGCCTTGTCGGTGAAAGGATCGCGCACAAACAGGGTCAGGTTGATCGAGCCCAGCAGGCAGGCGCCATAGGGCGGCAGCGGCTGCTCGCCACAGGGGTTGGTAGCGCGGATCTCTTCGCAGAACCAGTTGTT
>JASJKW010000117.1:0-2837 GCA_037621305.1 Pseudomonas sp. | reverse complement strand
CAGGGTATTTACTCAGCCTACACGACCGGTCGAGGTCGCGTGTATATGCGGGCCCGTCACCATATCGAGGAGATCGACGCCCGGGGTAAGGAAGCCATTGTGGTGACCGAACTGCCTTACCAGGTCAACAAGGCGCGCCTGATTGAGAAAATCGCTGAACTGGTGCGCGAGAAGAAACTCGATGGCATCACCGAGCTGCGCGATGAGTCCGACAAGGACGGTATGCGCGTGGTCATCGAACTGCGTCGTGGCGAAGTGGCCGAGGTGATCCTCAACAACCTCTATTCCCAGACCCAGATGCAGAACGTGTTCGGCATCAACGTGGTAGGTCTGCTCGACGGTCGTCCGCGCATCCTCAACCTTCGCGAGCTGCTGGATGCCTTCATCCGTCACCGCCGTGAGGTGGTTACCCGCCGGACCGTGTACGAGCTGCGCAAGGCGCGTGAGCGTGGACACATTCTGGAAGGTCAGGCGATTGCGCTGTCCAATATCGATCCGGTCATTGCCCTGATCAAGGCCTCGCCATCCCCGGCCGAAGCCCGCGAACGCCTGCTGGCCGAAGCCTGGGAGCCGGGCACGGTCAACGAGATGGTCGAGCGTGCCGGGGCAGACAGCTGCCGTCCGGACGAGCTGCCCGAACAATATGGTCTGCATGACGGTAAATACTACCTGTCACCAGAACAGGCCCAGGCCATTCTGGATCTGCGTCTGCATCGCCTGACCGGCCTCGAACACGAGAAGCTGCTGTCTGAGTATCAGGAAATCCTGACCCAGATCGGCGAGCTGCTGCGAATTCTGAACAGCGAACAGCGACTGATGGAGGTCATCGTCGAAGAGCTGGAGCACATCAAGGCCAACTTCGGCGACGCACGGCGTTCAGAGATTGTCGCTTCGCGCATGGATCTGAGTATTGCCGATCTGATTACCGAAGAAGACCGTGTGGTGACCATTTCCCACGGTGGCTATGCGAAGAGTCAGCCGCTGGCTGATTACAACGCCCAGCGTCGCGGTGGTCGCGGCAAGGCCGCCACCGGCGTCAAGGATGAGGATTACGTATCGCATCTGCTGGTTGCCAACAGCCACACCACGCTGATGCTGTTCTCCAGCAAGGGCAAGGTCTATTGGCTGAAAACCTACGAAATTCCGGAAGCCTCGCGTACCGCGCGTGGCCGGCCGCTGGTCAACCTGCTGCCGCTGGATGAGGGTGAATACATCACCACCATGCTGCCGATCGAGGAATACACCGAAGGCTGGTTCATCTTCATGGCCACCGCCAACGGCACCGTGAAGAAAACCCCGCTGCCGCAGTTTAGCCGCCAGCGCAGTGTCGGCCTGATCGCGCTGGATCTGGATGAAGGCGATACGCTGATCAGCGCCGCGCTGACCGACGGCAATAAGCAGGTCATGCTGTTCTCCGACGGTGGCAAGGTCACCCGCTTCAATGAAGGCGACGTGCGTGCCATGGGCCGTACCGCCCGCGGCGTGCGCGGCATGCGCCTGGCCGAAGGTCAGTGCCTGGTGTCGATGCTGATTGCCGAGGAGGGCAGCCAGATCCTCACGGCGTCCGAGCACGGCTACGGCAAGCGCACACCGGTAGAAGACTTCCCGCAGTACAAGCGCGGCGGCCAGGGCGTTATCGCCATGGTCACCAGCGAGCGCAACGGGCCGCTGGTTGGCGCGGTGCAGGTGATCGATGGCGAAGAGATCATGTTGATTTCCGACCAGGGCACCCTGGTGCGTACCCGTGTTTCCGAAGTATCCAGTCTGTCCCGCAACACACAGGGCGTGACCCTGATCAAGCTGGCCAATGGCGAGAAGCTGGTTGGTCTGGAGCGGGTGCAGGAGCCTTCCGATGAGGAAGGTGAAGAAGACGCCGATGAGGCTGGCGAGACCGACACCGGAGTAGCTGATGACAGCGCCGGGACCACTGACGATCAAGAGTAGAGGTTAAGGTGAGCAAGCGACTGTTCAACTTCTGTGCAGGTCCGGCCGCATTGCCGGAGGCAGTATTGCAGACGGCCAGGGACGAGCTGACGGACTGGCAGGGCAAAGGCCTGTCGGTCATGGAAATGAGTCACCGCAGTGACGAGTTTGTCGGTATCGCCCAGCAGGCCGAACAGGACCTGCGTGAGCTGCTGAATGTGCCTTCGGACTACAAGGTGCTGTTCCTGCAGGGCGGCGCCAGCCAGCAATTCGCACAGATTCCGCTGAATCTGCTGGGCGAAGATGGCAGTGCCGATTACATCGATACCGGTATCTGGTCGCGCAAGGCCATCGAAGAAGCCTCCCGTTACGGCCACATCAATGTGGCTGCCTCGGCCAAGGCCTACGATTATTTCGCCATCCCCGGGCAGAACGACTGGACCTTGTCCGCTGATGCGGCCTATGTCCACTACACGCCGAATGAAACCATCGGTGGTGTGGAGTTCAACTGGATTCCCGAGGTGGGCGACACCCCGCTGGTCGCGGACGTGTCCTCGACCATCCTCTCGCGTACGCTGGATGTGTCCCGCTTCGGCCTGCTTTACGCCGGCGCGCAGAAGAATATCGGTCCCAGCGGTCTGACTGTGGTCATCGTTCGCGAAGACCTGTTGGGCAAGGCGCACAGCCGCTGCCCGACCATGCTCGACTACAGCGTCGCGGCAAAGAATGATTCCATGTACAACACGCCGCCGACCTTTGCCTGGTACCTGTCGGGTCTGGTCTTCAAATGGCTCAAGGCACAGGGTGGTCTTGACGCTATGGAGCGCATCAACGACGCCAAGCAGCGCAAGCTGTACGCGGCGATTGATGCCAGCGAGCTGTACAGCAACCCGATCAACGTCGCCGACCGTTCG
>JASJKW010000116.1:0-3417 GCA_037621305.1 Pseudomonas sp. | reverse complement strand
TACGCCCGAGGTCATCAGTGGTTCGGCGGCCGTGGGTGCCGGGTTGATCAACGATATTCGTGCGCTGTGCCGTCCCGGTGCCATGCAGGCGGCGGTGGATTCGAAGCTGGCTGTGTGTCTGATGCATATGCAGGGTGAGCCGCAGAGCATGCAGCAGGCGCCGGTCTACGATTCGGTATTGGCCCAGGTGAACTCTTTTCTCGAGGCGCGTGTCCAAGCCTGCCTGGACGCGGGAATCGAGCGCAGCAAGCTGGTGCTCGACCCCGGTTTCGGGTTTGGTAAAACCCTGCAGCATAACCTCGAACTCTTCGCTCATCTGGAAGCTCTGCGTCCGCTCGATCTGCCGATTCTGGTAGGGGTGTCACGCAAGAGCATGATAGGCCAGGCACTGGATCGGCCGGTCGATCAGCGTCTGAACGGTGGCTTGGCGTTGGCGGCATTGGCGGTAGCCAAGGGAGCGCGCATCATTCGTGTGCATGATGTGGCGGAAACCGCTGATGTGGTGCGTATGGTTGATGCAGTGAATGCTGCGGGATCTTCAGATATTTGATTTCAGGATACTCCTAAATGCAAAAGCGCTATTTCGGCACCGATGGCATCCGTGGTCCGGTTGGGACTCACCCGATTACACCTGAATTCATGCTCAGGCTCGGCTGGGCGACCGGCATGGCATTCAAGCACCATGGCCAGTGTCGCGTGGTTATCGGCAAGGACACGCGTATCTCCGGTTACATGTTCGAATCAGCGCTGGAGGCGGGGTTGTCCGCCGCCGGTGCGCAGGTACAGCTCCTGGGGCCGATGCCGACCCCCGCTATCGCTTATCTGACACGCACCTTCAAGGCCGATGCCGGCATCGTCATCAGTGCATCGCACAACCCGCATTACGATAATGGCATCAAGTTCTTCTCGGCTCAGGGCACCAAGTTGCCCGATACCCTGGAGCATGAAATTGAGCGATTGGTTGATATGCCCATGCAGGTGGTTGAGTCCGGTGAGCTGGGTAAGGTAGCGCGGGTTGAGGATGCGTCGGGCCGTTATATCGAATTCTGCAAAAGCAGTGTGCCCACCAGCACCAGCTTCAAGGGTATGAAGATTGTGCTGGATTGCGCCAATGGCGCGACCTACAAGGTCGCCCCCAGCGTGTTCAGCGAGCTGGGCGCCGAAGTCAGCGTGATTGGGGCCAGCCCGGATGGTCTGAACATCAATGCGGGTGTCGGCTCCACCGATCTGGCGGCGCTGAGCAGGGCAGTGGTTGAGCGTCAGGCGGACATGGGTATTGCCTTTGATGGCGATGGTGACCGGGTGATGATGGTCGACCATCTGGGTAATGAAGTGGACGGCGACGAGCTGCTCTACATCATGGCGCTCGACCTGTACGAGCGTGGATTGCTTGAAGGTGGCGTGGCCGGCACGCTGATGACCAACCTGGGTCTCGAGCTGGCGCTGCGTGAGCGGGATATTCCCTTTGTGCGGGCCAAGGTCGGTGACCGTTATGTCATGGCCGAGCTGCATCAGCGCGGCTGGCAGTTGGGTGGTGAGTCTTCCGGGCATCTGGTGTGTCTGCGGCACACCACCACGGGTGACGGAATCATCGCGGCGCTGCAGGTGGTGCGTGCGCTGCGGATGTCCGGCAAGAGTCTGGCGCAAGCCTGCAAGGGAATGAGCAAGTGCCCGCAGAAGCTGATCAACGTGCGTTATCAGAATACCGGAGAGTCCCCTCTGGAGGCGCCTGAGTTGCAGGCTGCGGTGGCAGCGGCAGAGGCGCGGCTGGGTGGCTCCGGTCGGGTTCTGTTGCGTCTGTCGGGCACTGAACCACTGATTCGGGTGATGGTTGAAGGGCAAAATCCGGAGCAGGTTGCAAGCGAGGCGGAAGCCTTGGCCGGGCAAGTGCAAAAAATGTTTGGTGACCGCTGAAAAGGCGGTTGTGTCGGGTTGGCAACTTGGTTAACATTGGCGCCCGCTTGAGCTGAGAGGTTAGGCATGCGTCGTCCGCTGGTCGCCGGAAACTGGAAAATGTACGGTACTCGGCAGTCCGTTGATGAGTTGCTCTCCGGATTGAATGAGCAGCAGTGGCCGGAAGAGGTCGATCTGCTGGTTGCGCCCCCGGCACTGTATATTCAGCAGTGTCATCAGGCGCTGACTGGTTCGCCGCTGCGGCTGGCTGGACAGAGTTGCGCATTTCAGGCGGAATCCGGCGCATTGACCGGCGAGATATCGCCGGCCCAGTTGCGTGATGCGGGTTGCGAATTTGTGCTGGTTGGTCATTCCGAGCGGCGTAGTCTGTTCGGTGAGACTGATGAAGTGATTTGTCGTAAGTTTGCCGCGGCACTGGCTTGCGGTCTTCGCCCTATTCTTTGTGTTGGCGAGACCCGTGAGCAGTATGATGCCGGTGAGACTGCGAATGTGGTCGAGCGTCAATTGCAGGCTGTGCTGGACACCTTCGGTGTTGGCGGTTTGGCTCAGGGTGTAGTGGCGTACGAGCCGGTCTGGGCAATTGGTACGGGTCTGACGGCGACGCCGGAGCAGGCTCAGGACGTCCATGCCATGATTCGTGCACGCCTTGCAGTGCTTGATGATGAGCAGGCTCGGTGCGTGCAGATTGTCTATGGCGGCAGCGTTAAAGCGGATAATGCCCGGGCACTGTTTGACATGCCGGATATCGATGGGGGGCTGGTAGGTGGAGCCTCTCTCAATGCAGATGAATTTGGTGCGATAGCGCGCGCCGCGGGACAAGCTAAATGATTCAAACCGTAGTTGTGGTTGTACATCTTCTGGTCGCCATTGGTCTGGTTGGATTGATTCTGATCCAGCAGGGCAAGGGTGCGGAGACGGGTGCGTCCTTTGGTTCCGGTGCGTCCGGTACGGTTTTTGGCAGCCAGGGTTCGGCTACTTTTCTAAGTCGCTTGACAGCTGTGCTGGCAACTGTATTCTTTGTCACCTCTTTGGGTCTGGCCTTCTATGCCAGCCACAAGGCGAGCGACGTTCGTGATGCGGGCCTGCCGGTTCCGATGATGCAGAGCGAGTCGCGTGCCCCGGTTAGTGAAGATGTTCCTGTTCTCGAAGAACAGGCTCCTCAGGCACCTGTGACCAGCGATATTCCGGTCGTAGAGTAAGCCAACAGTTTTGCGGAAGTGGTGGAATTGGTAGACACGCTATCTTGAGGGGGTAGTGCCTTAGGGTGTATGGGTTCGAGTCCCATCTTCCGCACCAATAAGAAAGGGCCTGCAGCAACGCAGGCCCTTTGTTTTTCCGGGCACAATATGCCAGGTTGTCTTGTTTGGCTGCCGAGCGTATAATTCATGCCCTAGATTCGACGCGGGGTGGAGCAGTCTGGTAGCTCGTCGGGCTCATAACCCGAAGGTCGTAGGTTCAAATCCTGCCCCCGCAACCAGTCAAAGGCCCCTTTTCAGGGGCTTT
>JASJKW010000115.1:0-5545 GCA_037621305.1 Pseudomonas sp. | reverse complement strand
TATGACGCTGCGCCAATTGCAGGTTTTCCGCAGTCTGTGCGGCACGCTGTCCTATAGCCGGACCGCCGACGAGATGGCCCTGACGCAACCGGCGGTGAGTTTGCAGATGCGCCAGCTGGGCGAGCTGGTGGGTCAGCCGTTGTTCGAGTATGTCGGCCGCAAACTCTACCTGACTGAGGCTGGCACCATCCTGCTGGCGGCCAGCGGCGATATATTCGATCGGCTGGATATCCTCGATATGCAGTTAGCGGCATTGCAGGGCACCCTGCACGGTGAGCTGCGTCTGGCGGTGGCGAGCAGTATTCAGTACCTGACACCGCATCTGTTGGCTGCGTTTCGCCAGCGCCATCCCGGCGTCAGCTTCCACCTGGAGGTCAGCACCCGGGCCGAGGTCATCCGTCGGCTGCGCGACAACCTGGATGATGTGGTGCTGATGGGCATGGTGCCGGCTGATCGGGCCCTGGACTTCTTTCCCTTCCTCAACAATCCGGTGATCGCCGTGGCGGCAGCGGACCACCCTCTGGCTCGTCGCCAGAAGCTCAAGCTGGCCGAGCTGGAGTCGTACATGGTGCTGTTGCGTGAGGCCGGTTCAGGGGTACGCAAGGCCTGCGACGAGTTCTTCCAGCAAAAGCGGGTGCACTTGCAGCAGATGATGCAGATGGGCTCGGGCGAGACGGTGGTGCAGGCGGCGATTGCCGGACTGGGTATAGGTCTGGTCTCGGCGCACAGCGCCGCCGCCTGGCTGCGGAACGGTCAGCTGGTGCAGCTGGACTTCACCGACCTGCCGCTGTTTCGCAGCTGGTGTGCGGTGCATGCCCGGGGCAAGCGCCTGAGTCCGGTGGCCGAAGCCTTCCTGGCCTTTCTGCGCGAAGAGCGGGCGCTGATCAAGCAGCTGGCCGAGCACTTCGGACAGGGTTGAAGGGCAGAGGCTGCAAACGGTGACGAATTCCAACAGGATGCGCAAGCCTGTGCTTGAATGATTCTTGGCCTGTCAATCATGGGCTAAATATCCAATAATGGCGCCCATCGGCTGGGTACGAACGCTACTCAGCCACGGTTCTGCCCCCACACTTATAGGAAGCACGATAATGGGTCTGGTCCTGATACTGGTCGCGCTGATTGTCTTTATCGTCCTGGCGACAACGCGATTCAAGCTGCATCCCTTCCTGGCCCTGCTCGGCGCTGCGCTGCTGGCCGGTTTTGCCTACCAACTGCCCACGCTGGAGATCGCCGGGCATATTGCCCGCGGCTTTGGTGGCATCCTTGGTTACATCGGTATCGTTATTGCCTTCGGTACCATCATCGGCATCATTCTCGAACGCAGTGGCGCGGCTATTACCATGGCGGAGACGGTGATTCGTCTGCTGGGCGAGCGCTTTCCGACGCTGACCATGTCGATCATCGGCTATCTGGTATCGATACCGGTGTTCTGTGACTCGGGCTATGTCATCCTCAACTCGCTGAAAAACGCCCTGGCCGCGCGGATGAAGATCTCGGTAGTGGCAATGAGTGTAGCGCTGGCGACAGGTCTGTATGCCACGCACACCTTTGTGCCGCCGACGCCCGGTCCGATTGCCGCTGCCGGTAATCTGGGGTTGGAGTCGCGTCTGGGGCTGGTCATTCTGGTTGGTCTGTTTGTGGCTTTCGTTACCGCCATGGCCGGGATGCTCTGGGCCAATCGCTTCATTGGCAAGGATATCGAACTGGAAGATGACGGCGCGCCGATCCTGGACAGTAACGATTACCAGGCCATGCGTGACAGCTATGGTGAACTGCCGAGCGCGACCAAGGCCTTCGCGCCGATTTTTGTCCCTATCGCGCTGATCTGCCTGGGTACCATTGTCGCCTTGCCGGCCCGCCCACTGGGCGAAGGCTGGCTGTACACTCTGCTCGCCTTCCTCGGTCAGCCGATCTTCGCTCTGGCCATTGGTCTGGCGCTGGCCTGCACCTTGCTCAAGTCCGACAACAAGCGTCAGGAGTTCCATGGTCGGGTGGCTGAGGGTATCGTCGCTTGCGCACCGATTCTGCTGATCACCGGGGCGGGTGGCGCCTTCGGCACCGTTCTCAGTGCCACACCGCTGGGCAGTTATCTTGGCGAGACTCTGTCGTCTTTGGGTATCGGCCTGTTCATGCCTTTTGCCGTCGCGGCCGCGCTGAAGACCGCCCAGGGTTCCAGTACGGTATCGCTGGTCACCACCTCGGCGCTGGTGGCGCCGATGCTTGGCCAGTTGGGCTTGGACAGCGAGATGGGCCGGGTGCTTACGGTAATGGCCATCGGTTCCGGCGCCATGACCGTATCCCACGCCAATGACAGCTTCTTCTGGGTCGTTACCCAGTTCAGCCGCATGAAGGTGGCGACCGCCTATCAAGCCCAGACCATGGCCACGCTGATTCAGGGCATCGTTGGCATCATCACCGTGTGGCTGCTGAGTCTGGTGCTGCTCTGATGAAACTGGTCATTGCTCCCGATTCGTTCAAGGAAAGTCTCAGCGCCGAGGATGTGGCCATTGCCATTGCCCAGGGCTGGCGTACCGTCTACCCCGACGCGGACATTCAACTGTGCCCGATGGCTGACGGCGGTGAAGGTACCGTGGATGCGGTGCTGGCCGCCAGCGGTGGTCAGCGCCGTGAACGGCAGGTGTGCGGCCCGCTGGGGCAGCCGGTATCAGCTCATTGGGGGTGGCTGGAAGGCGGCCAGGCCGTGATTGAAATGGCTGCCGCCAGTGGCCTGCACTGGGTGGCCCCGGCGCAACGTGATGCCTGCGTCACCACCAGCTACGGTACCGGTGAGCTGATGCTGGAGGCGCTGGATGCCGGCGCCAGCCGTATCATTCTGGGGATCGGCGGCAGTGCCACCAATGACGGTGGTGCCGGGTTGTTGCAGGCGCTGGGTGTGCGCCTGCTGGACGCCAATGATCAGCCGCTGGCACCTGGCGGTGCGGCGTTGCTTGACCTGCAGCGCGTCGAGCTGGAAGGGCTGGACCCGCGTCTGGCGCAGGTCGAAATCCTGGTTGCCGCCGATGTGGATAACCCGCTGTGTGGCCTGCGCGGTGCGTCCCACGTATTCGGCCCGCAGAAGGGTGCCTCGCCGGAGCAGGTGCAGCTCCTGGATCGGGCGCTCGGGCATTTTGCCGATGTGCTGGCCGCTGCCCTGGGTGAGGATCATCGGCATGTGCCGGGTGTCGGTGCGGCCGGTGGTCTGGGCTTTGCTGCCCGGGCGGTGCTGGGGGCGAGCTTTCGTCCGGGTATCGAGCTGGTGGCGGAGCTGTCTGGCCTGGCTGAGGCAATGCGGAATGCCGACCTGGCGATCACCGGCGAAGGCCGACTGGACGGTCAGAGTCTGCACGGCAAGACGCCGGTCGGCGTGGCCCGGATTGCACAGGCGGCTGGTGTGCCGGTGATCGCGCTGGCGGGCAGCCTCGGTGAGGGCTACCAGCGGCTGTACGAGGTGGGGATCGAGGCGGCTTTCAGTCTCGCCCCCGGGCCGCTCACGCTGGAGCAGGCCATGCGCGATGCGGCGACTGAGTTGACCGCGCGGGCGGCCGATCTGGCGCGCTTGTGGTGTTTGGCCCGCCGCTAGAGGTTATCGAGAGATAACCAAAAAAAGCCCGGCGCAAGGCCGGGCTAACTGGTTTGCCGCGCCGACTATATCCCCCTACATACCCAACCACTCGGGCAGCGCCAGGGATATGAATGGCACGTAGGTGACCAATATCAGGAACACCAGCATCATCAGCAGCCACGGCGATACCGCACGGATTACCCTGGTCAGTGGCATGCCTGTGACGGCGGAGGCGACGAACAGGTTGAGCCCGGTCGGCGGCGTGATCAAACCGATCTCCATGTTCACCACCATGATGATGCCCAGGTGGATAGGATCGATGCCCATCTGCATGGCAATCGGGAACAGGATGGGTGCCAGGATCAGGATGATCGCTGAGGGCTCCATGAAGGTGCCGGCGACCAGCAGCACTATGTTGACCACGATGAGGAACTCGATGGGGCTGAAGCCCTGTTCCACAACCCAGGCGGTGATCGCCTGCGGGATCTGCTCGGTGGTCAGGACGTGGGCGAAGAGCATGGCGTTGGCGATGATGAACATCAGCACCACGCTGAGCTTGCCCGCATCGATGATTACTTTGGGGCACTCGCGGAAGGCCATGTCCTTGTGGATCAACACCGCTACGAAGGCTGCGTAGATCGCTGCCACCGCTGCCGCCTCGGTAGGGGTGAACATGCCCGAATAGATGCCGCCGAGGATGATCACGATCAGCAGTAGACCCCAGATGGCGCGGCGGCCAGTGCGCAGCACCTCGGCCAGTGGGGCGCGCTGCAGTGACGGCATGTTCTTGATGTGAGCGAGAATGTAGATGGTCACCATCAGAACTACGCCGAGTAGCAGGCCCGGTACCACACCGGCCATAAACAGCTTGCCGACCGAGGTCTCGGTGGCGGCGGCGTAGACCACCATGACGATGGAGGGCGGTATCAGAATGCCCAGGGTGCCGGCATTACAGACGATACCGGTGGCGAATTCCTGCTTGTAGCCGGAGCGCACCATGCCGGCGATGACGATCGAACCCACCGCCGCCACCGTGGCTGGCGACGAACCGGACAGCGCGGCGAACAGCATACAGGCCATAATCGCGGCGATAGCCAGACCGCCCTTGATATGACCGACGCAGGCGTTGGCAAAATCGATCAGCCGGTGGGCCACACCGCCGGTGGTCATGAAGGCGCCGGCCAGCAGGAAGAACGGAATCGCCATCAGGGTGTAGTGTTCGCTGGTCTCGAACAGCTTGATCGACAGCGAGCGCACCGAGTCGTTACTGAACAGCAGTATGGTCAGGGCGCCGGACAGACCGAGGGAAATCGCCACTGGAATGCCGATGAACAGCAGCGCGAACAGAGCGATGAACAGGAAGGCAATGGTCATCGTTTGGGCTCCTCAGATTGGTTCTCGCCGGCCAGTTTCAGGGCGTCGTCGGCCTCACCGTGCCCCCCCAACCCGAGTTGCTGGTTGCGCAGGATGCGTAGAAACAGTTGGACGAAGCGCAGAAACATGAGGCTGAAGCCGATCGGAACGATCAGCGTGATATGCCACTGCATCACACCGAAACGATCGAGGTCTTCGGCGCCGATACCGACCTGATACAGCGTGGCGACCCATTCCTCACTGGAGTAGGCCATCAGCAGGCAGTAACCCAGGCAGATGCCGACGGCAATCAGAGCGACGATCTTCTGCAATGCCGGGGTGAGGTTGCGGACCAGCAGATCGACACCGATATGGGCGCCGATGCGCACGCCCCAAGCGATACCGATGAAGATCAGCCAGCCGAACATGGCCTTGGACAGGGCGATACTCCAAGTCATTTCCTGGGCCAGGTAGAGGATGCTGTCGCCGATGGAAAACAAGGCGTTTTCGGCGAACGGGATGGTATCGGCGAGAGAATAGAACGCCGCGTCAAGGTTGTTGAGCACCACGTAGATGAAGGTGACCAGCGTCATCCCTGCAAGCAGGAAGACCACCAGCACCTCCTCCACC
>JASJKW010000114.1:0-3838 GCA_037621305.1 Pseudomonas sp. | reverse complement strand
TGTTGTGGTGGGGGTGTGCTCGGGGTGGCAGGAGGGCGCGGTGCTTGCCCCCACTGATGGTTCCCACGCTCCCGTGTGGTAACCGCGCCGTGGACGCTCCAGCGTCCGAGCCCACCGCCCGCACGGCGTTAAAACCGGGACGCAGAGCGTCCCAGCATGCATTCCCACGCGGGAGCGTGGGAACCATCCATCTAGCCCGTGCTCGACCTCAGCCTCAGCCTCAGCACTCCTCCCCAATAAACCCGCCCGACTGCCTGGCCCACAGCTGGGCGTACAGGCCACCCCGGCTGACCAGCTCGGCGTGACTGCCATCTTCCACAATGCGCCCCTGATCCATGACGATCAGGCGGTCCATTTCGGCGATGGTGGACAGGCGGTGGGCGATGGCGATGACGGTTTTGCCTTGCATCAGGGTGTTCAGGTTTTCCTGAATCGCCGCTTCGACCTCGGAGTCCAGCGCTGAGGTGGCTTCGTCCAGAATCAGGATGGGCGCATCCTTGAGCATCACCCGGGCAATGGCGATGCGTTGACGCTGTCCGCCGGAAAGCTTCACGCCGCGTTCGCCGACGTGGGCATCATAGCCACGGCGGCCCTTGGCATCGCTGAGCCCGGGAATGAAACTGTCGGAGTGGGCATCGCGAGCAGCCTGTTCCATCATTTCTTCGGTCGCATCGGGACGACCATAGAGGATATTGTCACGCACTGAACGATGCAGCAGCGAGGTGTCCTGAGTCACCATGCCGATATGCTCACGCAGGGAATCCTGACTGACCTTGGCGATGTTCTGCCCATCAATGAGAATCTGCCCATCCTCGACGTCATAAAAACGCAGCAGCAGATTCACCAAGGTGGATTTGCCCGCACCGGAGCGGCCGACAAGGCCGATCTTTTCGCCGGGCCGGATATGCAGGTGCAGATCGTCCATCACGCCCTGGCCCTTGCCGTAATGAAAGCGCACATGGTCGAAGCGGATCTCGCCCCGGGCGACCTCCAGTCGGCGTGCGTCGGGTACATCCTTGACCAGCTGCGGGCGGGAGATGGAGTTGATGCCATCCTGCACGGTGCCGATGTTTTCGAACAGCGCCGATATCTCCCACATGATCCACTGCGACATGCCCCACAACCGCAGAACCAGACCCACGGCAACGGCCACGGCGCCCACACTGATGCTGCCTTGCAGCCACAGCCAGATAGCCAACCCGGTAGCGCTTGCCAGCAACATGCCGTTGAGAACATAGAGCGAGACGTTGACCAGGGTGACCAGTCGCATCTGCCGATAGACGGTGTCCATGAAGCCGGTCATGCCTTCTCGGGCATGGGTGGCTTCGCGACGGGCATGGGAGAACAGTTTCACCGTCTGAATATTGGTGTAGCTGTCGACCACGCTGCCGGTCATGATCGAGCGGGCGTCGGCCTGGGCTTCGGCAACCTTGCCCAGCTTCGGGATGAAGTAGCGCATCATCACCACGTAGCCGGCCAGCCAGGCGAGCATGGGGCCCATCAGTCGCCAGTCCGCCAGACCCACCACCAGCAGGGTGCCGAGAAAGTACACCACCACGTAGTTGAGCACGTCGATCAGCTTGATCACGCATTCGCGCACGGCCAGGGCAGTCTGCATCATTTTGGTGGCGATACGGCCGGCAAATTCATCCTGATAGAAGGCCATCGACTGCTTGAGCAGATACCGGTGCACCAGCCAGCGGATGCGCATCGGGTAGTTGCCCATCAGCGTCTGATAGCTGAACAGCGAGTTGCTCAAGATCAGCAGCGGCAGCAAACCCATGACCACCAGGAACATGCCGGTCAGCTTCCAGCCTTCATTCTGCAGGAAGGTGCTGCGGTCCTGGTTTGACAGCCAGTCGACGATATTGCCGAGGAAGCTGAACAGCCAGACCTCGGTGATCGCGATGCAGGCCATGAGCAGGGCAGCGATAATCAGGAACGGCCAGGAACCCTTGGTGTAATGCAGACAGAATGCCAGCAGGGTACCAGGTGGTTCGGAGGGTTCTTGGGCGGGGAAAGGGTCAAGACGTCGTTCAAACCAGCGGAACATGGAGGCAGCCTGTGAGAAACAGCAAAGGCTGCGCATTATGCGCGCTGAGGGGAGGGTGGCTCAAGTGCGGATGCTCTCCGCCGGTCCAGCTCTCCCCGTGCCAGCTCCTTATGGTGATATCGCCGCTTTGCGGCTGAGCGGGACTTTCCGGGGGCGGTGCCCCACAATGATATGAATGACGCAGGGCATAGGTGATCCATGACCTGGTGGAAAAGGCTGTTGAGAAAGGTATCGATGACTGATCGTGAAACCCTGGTGGAAAAGCGCCGCGACGATTATGGGACGCTGCGCATCACCGAGAACGGGGAAGGGTATCGCTTCCTCTATTTTGGCGAACAGACCGAGCAGAGCTGTGTCTTCATGGCTGACCCTGCCTGGCTGGAATATGACTACACCCGGGCAATGCTGCTGGGTGCGTTCTGGGTTGGCCGCGACGCCGATATGACCCTGCTGGGCCTGGGTGGCGGTGCGTTGGCCAATTGTCTGCTAAAGCATTTTGCCCCACGCAAGGTGACTGCGGTCGAGCTGCGCGGTGAAGTGTTGGCGATGGCGCAAGAGCGGCTTGGCTTGTCGGCTGATCCGCGCCTTCAGGTGGATATCGGTTGCGCCGAGAAGCATATCGCTGCCACGCCGGCGAGTTGTGATCTGTTGTTTGTCGATCTGTATATGGAGGGTGGGCTGTCGCGTCTGCAGTTGCAGGCGGAGTTCTTCCGACAGTGCCAGAGGGCATTGCGTCCGGGCGGTGTGCTGGTGATCAATCAGTGGCAGATGGGCGATACCGGGCTGCCCTACGGTGCGGCATTGTTGCGTGATCTGTTTGGGGGAGATTACCTGCAGGTACAGGTCGAGGAAGGCAATATTCTGCTGTTTATCCCGGCCATCGGTGAGCCGCCGTTGACGTTGGACCAGCCGGCGATGACGGCCTGGGCGGCGGCGTTGGAGCCGGCGCTGGGCTATCCGCTCAAGCCTTATATCAACGAACTGTGCCGGGCGCGGGATAACGCCGGCCCCCTGTGACGGTCAGCCGGTGGTGACTTGCTGTCCGGTGAAGTGCAGCAGGTTTGTGCATCGCCGGCACTGATATTGACGTCCCCGACGGACCAGCGCGTGGCGCTGCGGTGTGAAGGGAATGCCCTCGGGGCAACCGCAGCGGTATAGATAACGGGTGGCTCGCCGTTGCGGCACCGCGTAGTCATGGCAACGATTGGCGGGCAGATCGAACAGCCCCGTCATCAGCGCCTGCCACTTGCGACCGTGGGCGCGTATGCGCTCACCGTATAAGGCATGGGCAATCAGGTGTGCGGCTTCATGGGGTACGGTTTGCCGCAGAAAGTCCTCGCGGTTTTCCTGATACATCTGAGCATTGAAGCGCAGCAGGTTGCGGTGCAGATAGGCGACACCGGCTTTCTGACCACGCAGAGCCAGACTGACCTGAGGGCGCTCGAAGGTTCTGGCGAAGCGCTGTTCGGCAAGTTGGTAGCAGTGTTCCAGGCGGTGCATTATCTGATCCATGCGGCATTATAAGGATATGGGCGGCGGGCGGGTAGGGTGGGAGCCAGCCCTCATCTCTCGATGGCTTCGGCCCTACAGGGACTGCTTTCAGAATATCCCGCTGTCCAATCCGGCGGCCATATATAGCCCCAGTTCCTCGGCGTCGTCGATAAAGCTCTCCTGCCACTCTCCTCGCAGTACCAGCGGATCTCTTGCCCAGCTCCAGCGCAGGCCGGTGACGATGCTTTCCACGGCGCGGCGGGTGCCGGTGCCGTCCATGCCGGCGCGGATGTA
>JASJKW010000113.1:0-13582 GCA_037621305.1 Pseudomonas sp. | reverse complement strand
CCAGACGCTCGAACAGCGCAGCCAGAGCCAGCAACAGACCCAGACACAGCAGCAGTTTCGGGATCACTACCGGCGACAGCGGCGCTTCTTTATTGCTGCCGCTCTCCAATGTCGGCTTGACCACCAGCAACAATGCCCCGGCGCCTAGCAGTACCAGCAACAACAAGGGATAGGCGCGGGGGCCTACCGGCTCGTAGGAAAAGGGTGCTTCCAGTCCCCAGGCCATCCAGCCCAGGACAGCACAGGCCGCCAGCAGACAGCCGGCAAACAGGCGTTGATACATAATGGGAGTCCTCGCAAAGCGGGCCGGCAGGACACCGGCCCGCACTAACGGATCAGCGGATCAGACCGAATTCGGTGGCCAGTGCCTTGTAATCGTCAACTTCCTGGTGCACAAAAGCCTCCAGCTCATCGCCACTCATGGCAAAGGGGAACAGCTCACGGCTCGCGCGCAGCGTGGCAAACTCTTCGGTGGCCATCATCTGATCAAAAGCATTCTTCCACCAGGCGAACTCGGCATCGCTCACCTCCGGCCCCATATAGAAGCCGCGTACCACCGGCCAGCTGACGTCATAGCCCTGTTCTTTGGCTGTGGGAATCTGTTCGGTGATCGGACCAGGCAGACGCTCATCGGACATCACCGCAAGAATGCGCAGGTCGCCGCTTTCAATATGGGGCATGGAATCGGAAATATCCGTGCTGGCAACGTGGATATGTCCACCCAGCAGCGAGGTAGCCAGTTCACCACCGCCTTCCATCGCCACGTAGCGCAGCTTGCGCGGATCGACGCCCGCTGCGCGGGCAATCAATGCGGTCTGCATCCAATCCTGGCTGCCGACAGTGCCGCCGGAACCGATAACCACCTTGCTGGGGTCGGTATTGAGCGCCTTGACCAGATCGTCCAGGGTCTTGAACTCGGAATCGGCACGCACGGCAATCGCGCCATAGCTGGTGCCGAACGCCGCCAGCCATTTCACTGCGGTTTCGTCATAGCGACCGAATTTACCCTGGGCCAGATTCAGCAGCGAACCACTGGAAAAGGCGGTGATGGTGCCGCCCTGGTCAGCGCGTTGGGCAACCACGGCGTTATAGGCCACTGCGCCGATACCACCGGGCATGTAGGTAACGCGCATGGGTTTGCTCAGGTACTTGCCGTCCAGCAGGCCGCTCTGCGCCAGCTTGCAGGTCAGGTCAAAGCCGCCGCCGGGGGATGCCGGAGCGATACATTCAGGACGGCTTGGTTCATCAGCCAGGGCCGGCACTGCCAGGCCCAGGCAGGCTACGCTGAGCAGTACTGTGCGCAGGGATGCTTTCATGTCGCAGTTCCTCTTCGGAAATTATCAGAATTGTAGTCAGACGGTTTTCATCAGGGTTATATGTATGGCTAGAGCGATACGGTGTGCTCCCAGTCCTTACGTGACCGTCGGCAACCAGCTCATCAGCTTATCCATTGTTCTTTTTGTATGGAGCGCTGAGCGCTCTCTGAATCCGGGTGATAATTGGGGTAGCGATTTGCAGCCTAATACCGGAACCTTTCATCAACCTGTCATTTGCAGTCGATCCCTGTATCGACCTTCGTCGGGGTGGATTGGCGGTGTACACTCCGAAAAACAATACAAGAGGAAGAAGTCAGTGCGTATTCTGCTGGTGGAAGACGATCCAGAACTGGCTGACAGCCTGACCCGCGCGCTCAAGACTGGCGGCTTGACGGTGGATACCCTGCATGACGGTGTGGCTGCTGACCTGGCGTTACGCAGTGAAGATTATGCGCTGGCCATTCTCGATGTCGGTTTGCCGCGCATGGACGGCTTTGAGGTGTTGCGCCAGCTTCGCGAGCGGCGCCAGACTCTGCCAGTGTTGATCCTGACCGCACGCAGCGAGGTGAGTGATCGGGTGCGTGGACTGAATCTGGGTGCTGACGACTATCTGGCCAAACCTTTTGAGCTCAGTGAACTGGAAGCCCGGGTCAATGCTTTGCTGCGCCGCAGTCTGATGGGCGGCGAGCGGCAGCAACGTTGTGGGTCACTGATCTATGATCTGACTGATCGGCGCTTCATGCTGAATGACGCCCCACTGCAGTTACCCTCCCGTGAGCATGCTGTACTGGAAAACCTGATCAGCCGACCGGGGCGCATGCTGAACAAGGAGCAGCTGGCCAGTAAGGTGTTCGGCCTGGATCAGGACGCGAGCCCCGAAGCTATCGAAATCTATATTTCGCGGCTGCGCCGCAAGCTCGAAGGCAGCAGCGTGCGCATCGTCACCTTTCGCGGCTTGGGATATCTGCTGGAAGCTGCAGAATGAAGCGCAGCCGTGGAGCGGGGAGTCTGCGTCGGCGGTTGATGGTGCGGCTGGCGCTGATATTGAGTCTATTGCTGATGATGGCCGCTGGCGTGTCCTATTGGAGCGCGCGAAACGCCGCGGATACCGCCTATGATCGTTCATTGCTATCATCGGCCCGGGCTATTGCCGAGCGGCTTTTTGATGCCGATGGGCAGCTGCAGGTGGACGTGCCCTATATTGCCCTGGATAACTTTGCCTACGATATAACGGGCCGGCTGTATTATCAGGTGCTGGGTCTGCAGGGCGAGGCGGTCTCCGGCTACGATGATCTGCCCGCACCGCCTGAGGGAATAGCCCTGACCGAGAACTACCCTGCCCTGGCGCGATTCTATGACGCCGAATATCGTGGCACCGGGGTGCGTGTGGTCAGCCTGCTGCAACCGGTCAGTGGCGGCGCGCTGCAGGGTATGGCGGAAATCCGCGTTGCTGAAACATTGAACGCCCGTACTGGCATGGCGCACCATCTGTTGCAGCGCTCACTGATCAATCTGAGTGTGTTGAGTATCAGTGCGTTGTTGCTGGCCTATCTGACTGTCAATGCAGCGCTTGGACCACTGCGACGGGTCAAGGACGAGGTGGCTAATCGGCGCAGCGACGATCTCAGCCCGATCAGCACGGACGGGCTGCAACGGGAAATCACCCCGCTGGTGGATGCTATCAACCACTTTACCGGCCAGTTACGGGAGAACTTCGAGCGTCAGCGTGATTTTATCGCCGAGGCGGCGCACGAATTACGCACTCCGCTGGCGGCCCTCAAGGCGCGCATCGAGCTGGGGTTGCGCGCCACCGAGCCGGAGAGTTGGCAACAGGCGTTGCGGGATGCCGAGGTCAGCACCGACCGCACCATCGGCCTGGCCAACCGTTTGCTTTCCATGGCGCGCATCGAGCGGGGGGCCGCCGCGGTGGCGGATGGCAGTGCGGAACATGTGCTGATGCAGCCGCTGGTACAAGATGTCGCCATGGCGATGGTCCCGCTGGCCTACGATCAGGGCGTTGAACTGGCACTGGAAGTACGGCAACCGTTTACCGTATGGGGTGAGCCGACGCTATTGCAGGAGTTGCTGGGTAACCTGATCGATAATGCGCTGGTGCATACACCGGCAGGTGGTCAGATCATCTTGCGGTTGAAGGCGCCAGCCTGTCTGGAAATCGAAGATACCGGCCCGGGCATTCCTGAAGCCGAGCGCGATCGGGTATTCGAGCGTTTCTATCGCCAGGGCGGTGCGGGCAGCGGTCTTGGCTTGTCCATCGTCGGCGAAATCTGTCGTGCTCACCGAGCCACTATCAAACTGAAGCAGGGTGAGTTGGGCGGTCTGCTGGTGAGCGTGCATTTTCCGAGTGATACGGTGGCGGGGTGAGCAAAAAACCGGCCACAGGGAGTGGCCGGTATGAGTTTGCGCTACAACTTGGGCCTGCGACCCATGATGAAGGACACGACGAAGAGCACCAGAAAGACCACAAACAGAATCTTGGCGATCCCGGTAGCGGTGCCCGCGATACCACCGAAGCCCAGTACCGCGGCGATGATGGCAATGATCAGGAAGGTAATAGCCCAACTTAACATGGCAGTTCTCCTCACGTGTTTGAAAGCGGTTCAGTGCGTCAGCAAGGTTGGTGCTGGGTTCAGTTTTCAGTTCCGACTGACACAGCGTCGGCATTGACACTCGTCACACCGCGGATGTTCTCGGCAGTCTCAATGGCCAGCTCCTTCTCGGCAGAGGTGTTCACATGACCGCTCAGCGCGACCGCACCCCCTTTGGTGTCCACTGAAATATTCAGCCCGTCCAGAGGGCTGCTGAACAGCAAGCTGGATTTGACCTTGCTGGTAATCCAGGCGTCGCTGATGGCGTCGCCGGCCTGATTCGCCTTGGCTTTGGCCTTATCGGCGGTACCTGCTTCGGGATTGATATCCAGCTTGTTGTTCACTTGGCGAACGCCGTCTGTATTGCGCGCCAACCGCTCGGCCAGTTCACTGGCGGCGCTTGAGTCAGCGTTGCCTTCGAGTGTCACCACGCCATTTTTGGTAGTGACTTTGATATCCAGCCCTTCAGTATTACGGTTCCATAACAGCTTGGACTTCACTGTCGCTGTGGTGGTCGCATCATTGAAGCGCTCGACGAAGGTGCCGTCCTTGTTTTCGCCAGCGCGGCGATCGGCGTCTTCACCCTCGACCTTGAGCTGATTGTCCACTTCATTGATACCGTCCACTCCCAGTGCCACTTGTTCGGCGAGGTCCCGGTCGACTTGCGACTCGACTTCGCCGGTCAGAATGGCGACGCCATTTTCAATGTCAACATCGATACTGAAAGGACTGAGGTGCTGGTTGAGGGCGAAGGCGGTCCAGACAGAGCCTTCCTGACGGGCTTCGGTGAGCCGGCGGCTCATGTCACCGTCTTCGGCATGAACAGCCATAGGGCTCAAAGTCATGAATCCAACAGTTGCGGTAGCAATGGAAAGTTTCTTCAACGTATGCATTTCTGCGCTCCTATTCAGCGGCGTGGTGCCGTTTCTCTATACCGTAGCAGCAGTTGTACTGAAACGCTGGTCGCTCAGATACGTGATGGCTTACCCTCAGGCAGCGTATCCCGGGCAGATCACCCTGCACTCACACCCCGCAAGGGTGCACGCGTTCAACTGTTGCTTCCAATAGTGTAGGTTATGAAGAACCATCATCTGCTTCGGCAGTCTGATGTCATATACTCACCGATGCAGCCGAGGTTTCCATGTTTCGCTCCATCATGCTGCTGTCGATACTGTTGCTGGGGGCTTGTCAGGCCACCGGACCCCGCGCGGATTTCGATCTGAGCCGGGATTTCAGTCAGTACCAGACCTGGAGCTGGGCTGATCCGCCGGTCACCTATACACCCGCCAATGACCCACGTCTGACCAGTGATCTGACCACGCAGCGGGTACTCGAGGCGGTCAGTGCTCAGCTGGATGTACGCGGATTGCGCCCGGCGCAGGAAGCGGCGACTGCAGACCTGCAGGTACGCACCTCGGTGGTTATTGAGCAGCGCAGGGATAACGTGACGACACACTACGGTGGTGGCTGGGGATATTGGGGCCCTTATTGGGGCTGCCCTGGATACAGTCAGACCCGGACGGTGGACTATCAGGTCATGACCTTGCAGATCGATCTGCTCGACGCCAGCGATGGGCGTCTGGTCTGGCGCGGCAGTGACAGTCAGATGGTGCGGGATCGCTCGACACCCCTTGAGCGCAGTCGTGAAATGCATGAGCGGGCAGCGCAGATTCTCAGTACCTATCCGCCCAACTGAGCGGTGGCACCGAGGGTCAGAAATTTGCCGGGGTCGTGGCGCTGATCAGCACGCAAGGCTCATCGAAGGGATTATTGAAGCGGTGCGGCTGACTGCTCTCGAAATAATAGCTATCACCGGTGCCGAGGATGTGCACCTCGGCGCCAACCGTGAGTTCCAGGCGACCCTGGACGACGATACCCGCCTCTTCGCCTTCATGGCTGAGCATGTCCGGTCCGGTATCTGCAGCAGGCGGATAGGTTTCACGCAGAAAGGACAGGTTGCGACCGGGGTGATCCTTGCCGACCAGCTGCATGATCACTTCGTTACTGCCGATATCCAGCAGTTCATCAGTGCGGTACACCACCTTGCGTGGCTGATCGGGCGTTTCCACCGCGAAGAAATCCACCAACGACATCGGCATGCCGGCCAGTACCTTCTTCAGCGAGCTGACGGAGGGACTGACACTGTTCTTCTCGATCATCGAGATGGTGCTGTTGGTCACCCCGGCGCGCTTTGCCAGCTCACGCTGGGACAAACCCTTGAGTTTGCGGATGGTTTTCAGTCGGGCGCCAACATCCAAGGTCGGAATCCTCTGGGTAAAGACGGTATCAAGTGGCATGCATGATTGCACGGCTGTGCATTATATTCAACGCAGCCAGGGCCGGCCGTGCAGTGCACCATCTCAGTTCAGATAGCGGCGTGGTACACGGTTCAGGTTGCAGAATAGCTGATAGGAAATGGTTCCGGCGCTGTGCGCCACTTCGCCAGCGTCCAGCCCGTCACCCCACAGGCGGACATAGCTGCCCAGGCCGCTGTTGGGCAGATCGGTCAGGTCGATAGTCAGCATATCCATGGAGACCCGCCCACTGATGCAGGTGCGCTGGCCGTCTACCAATACCGGCGTACCATCGGGTGCATGCCTTGGATAACCGTCGGCATAACCCATGGCAACCACGCCGATACGGCTGGGGCGCGAGGTGACGAAGCGTGAGCCGTAACCGATGGGCTCGCCAGCGGCAATCTGATGTACCGCGATCACTCTTGAATCCAGCTGCATTACCGGCCGCAAAAGAGCAGCCTGCTCCTGGTCAAAACCGAAGGGGCTGGAACCGTACAGCATGATGCCCGGCCGTACCCAATCACCGTAGGCACTGGGCCAGGCCAATACCCCAGCCGAATTGCTCAGGCTGGTAGGGCCTTCGAGCCCGGTGGTGGCCTGCACAAAGGCCTCCAGTTGCTGCTCGGTACGCCCGGTTTCCGGCTCGTCGGCGCGGGCCAGGTGAGTCATCTTGGTCAGGCTGGCCACCTTGCTACTGCCATGCAACTCACGCCAGACCTGCGGGTATTCGGCAACGGAGAAGCCGGTACGGTGCATGCCGCTGTCGAGCTTGAGCCAGATATGCAGCGGCCGGCTCAGATTGGCCTCCCGCAGATCGACCAGCTGGCCATGGTGATGCACCACGGGCCACAGATCATGGCGGCAGATCAGCTCCAGCTCGGCTGCGTCGAACCAGCCTTCCAGCAGCACGATCGGCTGCCGATGCCCTGCTTCGCGCAGCTCCAGCGCCTCTTCGATGGACGACACGGCAAAGCCGTCGGCTTCATCATTCAGCGCCGCCGCGCACTGCAGTGCGCCGTGACCGTAGGCGTTGGCCTTGACCACCGCCAGCGCGCGGCAGTGGGTCAGGCTCTTGGCCAGACGGTAATTGTGGCGCAGGGCCGATAAATCAATCAGAGCATGGGCTGGGCGCATGGCAGGTCCACAGACAAGGTCGGTACTGAAAGGATAGGTCGTGGCGGGAGGTCGCCGGGGTCAAGAATATCAAATTCTGCTGATAAAAACCCCGCGTCCTGTTGACGGCCGGGATGGCAGGGCTTCTGCAGCACGCCAAATACGGCTATTCTGCCGATCTGTGTCCCCGCTGTAACAGGTCCCTTCGCATGTCACGTCACGCCATACATTCTACAGAGCATCCGCATTCCTACTATGTTGCATCGCGCAATCGAGACACCGATTACCCGGTTCTGCAAGGCGATGAGCAGGCCGATGTATGCATTGTCGGGGGCGGCTTCACCGGGCTGAACACGGCCATCGAGCTGGCCCAACGCGGTCTCTCGGTGATTCTGCTGGAGGCCCGGCAGATCGGTTGGGGTGCCAGCGGTCGCAACGGCGGTCAGTTGATCCGTGGCGTTGGTCATGATGTTGATCAGTTTGCTGATACCCTGGGTCAGGATGGGGTGCGCGATCTCAAGCTGATGGGCATCGAAGCGGTACAGATGGTGCGCCAGCGGGTCGACGAATTCGGTATTGATTGCGACCTCACCTGGGGTTACTGCGATCTGGCGAACAAGCCGCGGCATCTCGATGACTTCCGTGCTGATCGTGATGAGCTGCTGTCGCTTGGATATCAGCACGAACTGAAGATCATCGAGCCGCAGCAAATGCGCAGCGTGGTTGGCTCAGACCGCTATGTCGGCGGCATGATCGACATGGGGTCAGGGCATCTGCACCCGTTGAACCTGGCATTGGGTGAGGCTGCCGCCGCCGAGTCGCTGGGCGTTCGCCTGTTCGAACAGTCCGCCGTCACACACATTGATTACGGCACCACCATCACCGTGCATACGGCCCAGGGACGAGTGCGTGCAGGGCAGTTGGTGCTCGGTTGCAATGCCTATCACAGCGGCCTGGAGCGCAGCCTCGGCAATCAGGTGATCGCCGCCGGCAGCTATGTCATCGCCACCGAACCCCTGTCAGCAGCGCTGGCGACGGAATTGATTCCGCAGAACATGGCGCTGTGTGACCAGCGCGTGGCGCTGGACTACTACCGCTTGTCAGCCGACCGTCGTCTGTTGTTTGGCGGTGCCTGTCACTATTCGGGACGCGACCCGGCGGATATCGCCGCCTATATGCGACCGAAAATGCTCAAGGTATTCCCGCAGCTGGAATACACCCGCATCGACTACCAATGGGGCGGCATGATCGGCATTGGCGCCAATCGCCTGCCGCAGATCGGGCGCCTGCCCGAACACCCCAACGTTTTCTATGCTCAGGCCTACTCCGGCCACGGCGTCAATGCCACCCACCTGGCCGCCAAAATTCTCGGCGAAGCCATGGCCGGCCAGGCCAGCCGCGGCTTCGACCTGTTCAGTCAGGTGCCGCATATGGCATTTCCGGGGGGGGAGCGTTTGCGGTCGCCACTGCTGGCGCTGGGCATGTTGTGGCAGAAGATCAAGGAAGGGAGTTTCTAGAAACGGCAACGGGATAACCAGCGGATTGGTGAGCACCCGCTCGCCGACAGGGTTCAGCACTTAC
The DNA here is from genome assembly GCA_037621305.1 of Pseudomonas sp. Classification (GTDB taxonomy): domain Bacteria; phylum Pseudomonadota; class Gammaproteobacteria; order Pseudomonadales; family Pseudomonadaceae; genus Halopseudomonas. Next base: position 4,669 of record JASJKW010000113.1, on the reverse strand, counting down.
TTCAGCACAGACATCACGCCTTGGCGTAGTGCAGAGGTCGGCTGGATGGCGACCGGCTCTATGAACCGGCCGCCTATTGGCTCAGCGGTTGGCTTTGCCGGCCATGCGCAGGATGTCATCCAGCACGTTGCCGTCGCCATTGTTATCCAGCAGGGAGCCCAGTGCACCCAGTCCGCCGGGTTGCGTTTGCCCCTTGCCACCGCCGAGCAGTCCTCCCACCAGACCACCGAGGCCCCCTGAAGACTGGCTGGCCGCGGCGCCCTGTTTGCTCAGGTAGCCGGTGACCAGAGTCGCGACCAGTGGCAGCATCTGCCTGAGCAGGCCGGCATCCAGTCCGGAACGGTTGGCGGCGTCTTCGGCGACCGCACGACTGACATCCTTGGAGCCGAAAATCTGCCCAAGGATATTGTTGCCGTTCTGGGTGTCGGGGGCGCCGGTCAGATTGCCCAGCAGACCGCCACCCAATTGCCCGAGCAGGCCCCCGAGGTCGACACCGCCGCCCTGCTTCTGCACACCACCAAGGATGGCTGGCAGCAGCGCGGCGGCACCCTGCATGGCGGTGTCTTCACTGACGCCAAGTGTTTCGGCCATGGGCCGCACGCCGCCCATTTGCGCAAGAATGTCGTTGATCTGCATTGTGCTGGCTCCTTGCCGGTTCAGTCGAGCAGGTCGGCGGGGATGTTGCCGCCGTTGTCGGCGATGCGGGTCAGGACCTGCTTGTGCAGCCACATGTTCATTTGCGCCGAATCAGCCATCAGTTCCGCCGGGCAGCCCAGTTCGGTGGCCAGCTCCTTGCGCGCGCCGAAGCTGCTGTCCAGGTCGAGCAGTTTGAGCAGGTCGACGATCGAGGTCTTCCAGTTCAGTTTCTGTGGGTTGGCTGCGGCTTGCTGTTCCAGTTGAGCCATGACATCGACCACCGGGATGCTGCGGTCGGCGGCTGTTTCAGGAGCGGCTGTAGGGGCTGCTTCCGGTGTGGCTGTTGCGGTGCCCGGGGTGTCTGCTTGGGCGCTGCTGATACCCAGTTTGTTGAGGATCTTGTTGAAGAAGGACATAGGGATTTCCTTGTATGATCGGTCATGACGACGCCCACTCGGGAATGGGGGCGCAACTCCGTCTCGCATGGTTGTCAGCCACAGCGCAACAATAGCCTATTTTTGTGACGCTTGGACAACCTGCGCTGGGCTGCTTTGACTATTTTAGCCAGCCGGTTCGCTAGCAGGCATAGCGGCCAAGGCCGGAGCAATTTTCGCAGAGATCATCAACGTTCGATTTCCTGTAGCGCCCAGGGCAGCTCGGCCACCCGGCAGGGCTGGCCGCTGAGATCGATCAGATCGCCATTGTCGGGAATCAGACCGCCGATACCCAGGCTGCGAGCAAAATCCATATGCGCTTGCTGATGATAGTGCTCGCCATGCACCGGCAACAGGTAACGTGGACGTAACCAGCCATACAGCTGGCGCAGGTCTTCCTGCGGTGGGTGGCCGGACGCGTGAATGGGTGCCATGTCGTCGTCGATGATATGTATACCCTGGCGCTGCAGGTTGTTTCTGATGCGCTCCAGGGCTTCTTCGTTGCCGGGAATCAGACGTGAGGAAAACACCGCGGTATCGCCAGCTTCCAGGGTCAGTTGCGGATGGTTACCTGCGGCCAGTCTGCCCAGTGCGGCACCCGGTTCGCCCTGACTGCCGGTGCATATCCACAGTTGCTGATCCCGCGGCAGAAAGCCCAGCTCCCAGGGACCGATGAACCCGGGACGCGTGCGCAGGTAGCCGTGCGCGCGACCGAAACTGTGCATGCTCACCAGACTCCGTCCCAACAGACCGGCATAACGGCCGGTATCGAAAGCGATTTCCGCGAGACTGTGCAGACGTGCAAGGTTGCTGGCAAAACAGGTGACGATCACCCGTTGTGTGCACGGGCGGATGGCGTCCAGCAGACCATTTTGTACCGTCGCCTCGGAGCGACTGGCACCGCTGCCGGGGGCATTGGTCGAATCGCCGATCAGCACATCCACACCTTCCCGGCCAAGGGCGCGCAGCCGCTTTTCGGCAGTCAACTCGCCTACCAGAGGATGCGGATCAATCTTCCAGTCGCCGCTGTGGTAGATGCGCTTGTCCGCCACCTGCAACAGGATGGCGTGGGATTCGGGAATGGAGTGGGTCACGGGTATCCACTCCGCCTGGAAAGCGCCGAGACCGATTGGCTGCAGCGGCTGAATTTCATGCAGCGGTGGCCAATCCAGATTCTGCGCCAGCTTGTTGCGGATCAGTCGAGCGGTGAAGGGGCTGGTGTACAAAGGGCAGCCCAACTGGCGCCACAGATGCGGAATAGCACCGATATGATCCTCATGGCCATGGGTGATCAGCAGCGCGCTGAGTTTGATGTCATGTTTTTCCAGGGCACTGAGACTGGGTACCGAGATCCGGGTATCACCATTGGCCGTCGGTTGCATGGCAAAGCCGCAATCGATGGCGATCCACTCGCCGCCGGAGCCATACAGGTACAGGTTGGCACCGAACATTCCCGCGCCGCCGAGGGCAACGAAATACGGGCCGGTCTGGCGGTGTAGCTGATCGAAACGCGGTGCGGGCATGGGATCTCCAATCCGGGGCTCTGCGCTACAGCTTAGCAGGGTGCCTTAGCCGAAGAACCAGTAGCACCCGCAGATGGCCGTAAAGATACCCGCGGCTTTAGGATCTGCTGCTTTCGGCGAGCCTTTAAAGTGGTCTGAATGATCTAATCATTCGCCTCGTCAAGTTGGGCGCAGCCCCTGTAGAGGGAGGAGATCGATTTGATAGTCCAGCCTAGGGTGTGCATGATTACTGCAGTCCCCTTGCGCTCCCGAAGCTGACCGAATTGCATAAGGAAGTGAAAATGCTGGTCTACAGTGCCACCAAACAGAAGTTCATTGATGATGTCCGCGCCAATGCCATAGGTGCGCTGGTCGAAAACGAGGTGTCGCGTAGGCTCGGACGCAATTCCCCGCGCAACGAGGTACTGTCTTGGGAAAATTCCCTGCAGTTCATGATGAATGTGTTGCTGGACGAGGAAATTCCCGCCTCGGCCGGGGTAGCGATTGAGTACAACATCCCGCTGACCAACCGTCGGGTAGACTTCATCCTGACCGGCAAGAATGCGCAACGGGATGATGCAGCGGTGATTGTCGAGCTCAAGCAGTGGCAGACGGTCGAGGTTACCGGTAAGGACGCCATAGTGCGCACTCAGCTGGGTGGTGGCATACGCGAAACCATCCACCCTTCCTACCAAGCCTGGTCTTACGCTGCGTTGATCCAGGACTACAACGAGACGGTGCGTTCCGAGTCGATCAGCCTCATACCCTGCGCCTATCTGCACAACATGAAATCCGCGAAGTCGATCAACGATCCCTTCTACGGGGATCATACCCGGCGCGCACCGGTATTCATCTCGCCGGACGCCATGCGGCTGTCCCAGTTTCTCAAGCAGCACATCAGGTACGGTGACAGCAATGACATCATGTACCGCATCGAACACGGGGTGATCAAACCGAGCAAGAGTCTGGCCGATGCTCTGTCATCGATGATGCAGGGCAATGCCGAGTTCATGATGATTGATGAGCAGAAGCTGGTTTACGAGACCGCAATTGACCTGGCCCACAAGTCCGGCCCGGGCAGCAAACAGTGTCTGATTGTCAGGGGCGGGCCGGGCACCGGCAAGACGGTGGTGGCGATCAATCTGCTGGTAGAGCTGACCAACCGGGAGATGATGACCCAGTATGTGACCCGCAACTCCGCGCCGCGGGAGGTCTACAAGAAGAAGCTGACCGGCACCAAGAAGAAAACGCATATCGACAACCTGTTCAAGGGATCCGGCAGCTATACCGAAACCGAGGCGGATACCTTCCATGCGCTGATCGTTGACGAAGCCCATCGTATGAACGAGAAGTCCGGCATGTTTCAGAACCTCGGGGAAAACCAGATCAAGGAAGTGATCAACGCTGCTCGTCTGTCGATCTTCTTCATCGACGAGGCCCAACGGGTGACCCTCAAGGATATCGGTTCGGTCGAGCAGATCCGCCACTGGGCTCAGCAGCATGGGGCTGAGGTGCACGAGCTGGAGCTGTCCTCGCAGTTCCGCTGCAATGGCTCTGACGGCTATCTGGCCTGGCTGGACCACACCCTGCAGGTACGCACCACGGCCAACCCGGATCTTGAAAGTGCCGATTACGATTTTCAGGTATTTGACGATCCCAATGCGATGCGCGATGCCATTCGTGAGCGCAACCGCAGGACCAACAAGGCGCGCATGGTGGCCGGCTACTGCTGGAGCTGGAACAGCAAGAAGGACAGCCAGGCAATGGACATAGTGCTGCCCGAGCATGGTTTTGCTGCCCAGTGGAATCTGAATGACGACGGCATGCTGTGGGCCATCGCCGAGGAGTCGGTGGAACAGGTTGGTTGCATTCATACCTGTCAGGGGCTGGAGTTCGACTATGTCGGTGTGATCATCGGGGATGACCTGGTGATCCGCGATGGGCGGGTGGTTACCCGGGTGGAAGAGCGCGCCAGTCAGGACAGGTCGGTGCACGGCTACAAAAAGCTGCACAAGGAACGGCCAGAACATGCACGCCAGCTGGCCGATCAGATCATCAAGAATACCTACCGGACTCTGATGACCAGGGGCCAGAAAG
>JASJKW010000112.1:0-4656 GCA_037621305.1 Pseudomonas sp. | reverse complement strand
ATCTGCGCATGGTGCTGCACATCGACCGGGGGGATATGCTCGATCAGCGCACCCTGTTGCGTCGGTTGGCCGAGCTGCAATACACCCGCAATGATATGGAACTGTCCCGCGCCAACTACCGGGTGCGAGGAGATGTGATTGACATCTATCCGGCGGAGTCCGATCTGGAAGCGGTTCGTATCGAACTCTTCGATGACACGGTGGAGACGATCAGTTTCTTTGATCCTCTGACAGGCGAGGTTCTACGTAAGGTTCCGCGTGTAACTATCTATCCCAAATCACATTATGTGACGCCAAGAGAGAAGTTGTTGGAGGCAGTGGAGGAGATCAAGGTTGAATTGAAGGAGCGCTTGGAGGTGCTCAACAGCCAGAACAAACTGGTTGAAGCGCAGCGTCTGGAGCAGCGCACCCGCTTCGATATGGAAATGATCATGGAGCTGGGTTATTGCAACGGTATCGAGAACTACTCTCGCTACCTGTCCGGCCGGCCCATTGGCGAAGCGCCGCCGACCCTGTTCGATTATCTGCCGGAAAATGCGCTGCTGGTCATCGATGAATCCCACGTCTCGGTCCCCCAGGTCGGCGCCATGTACAAAGGTGACCGCTCTCGCAAGGAAACCCTGGTGAATTACGGTTTCCGCCTGCCCTCGGCACTGGATAACCGGCCCATGCGTTTTGATGAATGGGAGGCTATCTCGCCGCAGGCCATTTTTGTATCAGCGACCCCCGGACCTTATGAAGAAGCCCATGCCGGACGGGTGGTGGAGCAGGTGGTCCGGCCGACGGGTCTGGTGGATCCGGTGATCGAGGTGCGTCCGGCCACCACGCAGGTGGATGACCTGTTGTCGGAAATCGGTTTGCGTGTCGCCCAGGGCGATCGAGTGCTGGTCACGACATTGACCAAGCGCATGGCTGAAGACCTTGCTGATTATCTGGCGGATCATGGTGTCCGGGTGCGCTACCTGCATTCGGATATCGATACGGTGGAGCGGGTGGAGATCATCCGAGATTTGCGCATCGGTACTTTCGATGTGCTGGTTGGCATTAACTTGTTGCGGGAAGGCCTTGATATGCCTGAAGTTTCTCTCGTTGCAATTTTGGATGCCGATAAGGAAGGGTTCCTCCGTTCGGAACGCTCCCTGATCCAGACCATTGGCCGGGCAGCACGTAACCTGAACGGCAAAGCCATCCTGTATGCCGATCGAATGACCGGCTCGATGGAGCGTGCGATCGGCGAAACCGACCGCCGCCGCGTCAAGCAGATAGCCTTTAACGTGGAGCATGGCATCACGCCAAAGGGTGTGGTCAAGAGCGTGCAGGATATTCTCGAAGGTGCCGTGGTGCCTGGTAGTCGTTCAAACAAGCGGCGCCAACTCAAGGCGGCTGAGGATGCGGCCGGTTACAGCGTGGAAAAGCTGCGCTCCCCATCGGAAATTACCAAGCGTATTCGACAGCTGGAAGAGAAAATGTACCAGCACGCGCGGGATCTGGAATTCGAAGCGGCCGGGCAACTGCGGGACGATATCCAGGGGCTGCGCAAGCAGTTGGTGAGCATCTGAAAGAAAGTCTGAGTTTTTACAGTTATTCAGTAACTTAGGGGTTGACGGGTTTTGGAGTGGTGCGTATAGTTCGCCTCCATTGCAGGCACGTAGCTCAGTTGGTTAGAGCACCACCTTGACATGGTGGGGGTCGGTGGTTCGAATCCACTCGTGCCTACCAGCATTACCCGCATTGCGCGGGACTTGAAGGGCAATCCGAAAGGGTTGCCCTTTTTTGTTTGGGAATAGATTGGGAATACTTTGGGAAAACGATTTCCCAGCTCAGAGTTTTAAGCCTGCTTTCACCCGCTGGTAAATCGGCCCCTTCGTTTCGTGTCCCTCCTGGTAGTACTCCGTCATTCCCTCTGTTGCGTGACCAAGCAGCGCCTGGATGTATTCCTGTTCGAACCCCTGTTGCTGATACAGCCATGCCCCGAGCGCTCGCAGCTCATGGATAGTCGGCCGGGCTCGCACGTCCTCGATGTGATCGTATGCCCCGCACTCGTCCCGCGCCTTCCTGAACTCCTTGGTGAGATAGTCCTCGTTGACGGCTGACCAGTGCAGCTTCGCATCCATCTGGTCGCGCCGACGGCGGGCAGGGCGGTAGCAGAGCAGGTAAGGGCTGATGATCGGCACGGCCAGACACTCGGTAATCAGCTGGCGCAGGTCAGCACCCATCTCGATTTCAAGGTTGATGGGTGTGTCATAGTTCTGGGTCTTGCTGGCGCTGATCCGGATGAGATTGGCGTCCAGATCAACGGCTGACCGCTCCCATGAAACCAGATCCTCCCGCCGCTGCAGACTGAGCAGCGCCAGGCGGATGGCCCGCTTGAGCCAGTCCGCGGTGGTCTCGGCATTGATGATCTTCGTCACGCCCTCAAGCGTGTGGCGCTGGCGGACCTTGGCCTGCTCGCGCTTCTTGATGGTCATCTCCGCCACGTTGCGATCAGCGAGCCCCTTTGCCACCGCAAAGGCCCACACCTGAATCATCAGACTGCGGTGCTTTGTGTAGGCGTTGTTGCTGAACTCGTCCAGGTACTCCGACATGGCCAGGACATCGATTTGTCCGATCAACCTGTCGCTAAGATCCTTCCGGTACCGCTCGAGCTTGATCCGGATCTCGTCCAGGGTGGAGGCCGCCAGATCCCGATCGGGCAGCCACTCAGTTTCAAACCGGTCCATCAGCTTGCGCACCTTGGGTGCCGCCTCACCGGTGATCATCTCCAGCAAGCCATGATCCGCAAGCATAGGCATCAGCTTGGCATTGGCTGCGTTGGCCAGCTTGATGGCTTCCGCCATTGGCTTGTTGATGCTGGTCTTCTTGCCGGTGATGGGGTTGCGGTACTGGAAGTATTTACCGTTCGGGTACAGGTTCTGCGGCAGGTTGCGGTTGCCGACGTTACGGCGGCGGGGTGGTGCCATGGTTATACCTCCAGCATCTTGGCCAGCAGCGGGTCATCTGAGCCGAGCAGGACGGCCTGCAGATCGACGAAGTATTCGCCGCCGCGCACCTCGCCTGGCATCTCGCCCTCGGCGATCCACTTCTTGAGCAGTTGCAGGCTGGGATTGCGCCCAGCGTATCGCATCTCTCGAAACTCTTTCACCTCCATCAGACGAGGCAGGTCAGCCTTGATTCTGGCTATTACTTTGGCCATGGTAAACCTCCCGGTATGCAGGCGATGGCGATCAAATGTGTAGTTGTCAGTCGCGCGTGAGCGTGATCGGCAGCTTCCCAAGCAGATGTAACGCCAGCGCTATACCAAGGCGCATGCCGTAGGCGCTATCCTTTGTGAGCTTGATCGGCTTGCCGTCACTCAGATCAATGGTCCCTTCGTTTTTTGCGACCGCCAGCACATTGTTCAGCTGCCCCACTTGCCGTCCGTGCCATTCAATCAATTTCTGAACACTCTCTCCCATGTCATTGATCTGACTGCTGCATTGCTCGCACAGGTCATCGATCATTTCACGCAGCTCATCCTTGGCTTCTTCGGCATTATCCAGGGCGTGGCCGCTGTCGAGCGGGCCGCCGACCAATGACCAGGCGGAAGCGAATACCTGGGCCTGCTCCATCAGTTGATCTGTTGGGGTTTGGTTTGTTTCGGACATAGCAATACCTCTCCGCCGGCGTGGCCGGCAGTTGAATGAATAATTTCAGGAATAATTCGTGCGCTATTTGGAGCGTTGAAACTCAGCGCATTTCACGACAACCACCGGCTTGCCGTTGTAGCTGTATCTGCCGATGACTCGGTACTGGTCAAAGGGTAGGGCGCTGCAGTCTCGATCCCGGTTGGTGCAGGCGGCGCACATGCCGCCCTTGGGGGCATAGCTCACAACTCCACCTCTACCATTCTCCCGGCCACCTCGACGGTCGCCTTGATCTCCTGTCTGATCTGCTCGGCGTGCCCGTCATCCATGACATGAAAATAGAGCACCGACGTTCCGCCTTCGCTCTGGAAGTGGTAACTGCACAGCTCATAGTCGCAGCCGTCCTCCCGGGTACGCAGCGGCAGCAGCACGCCGCTGGCCAGCTCGGCCTCCAGTTCGGCGATGCGGGCGGTCATTTTCGTGACGGCGCGCAAATGATCGGACTGGCGGATGAGGGGAATGGTGTTGTCCGCCCACCGAATAGCCAGAGTCATGCCGCCTGCCTCGATCATTTCCGGCGTTGGCTCCACCGGTACCAGTCTGTAATCAGCCATCGATCTTCTCCTCAACTTCCGCCGACTTCATTTTCAGGAACTGCAGAAACTCCTCAGTGATGACGCTGACCGTTGCTGGCGGTACTGTGTGGGCTGGAATATCCATATCCAGCCCCTGCTCCAGGAGCCGGACAATCTCGGAGTTCATGCTGCGGCGGTTTTGCTTGGCCAGCGCCGCGATCCGGTCGCGCATGCCTTCTGGCAGGCGAGCCACAAACTTGTCTGCTGTTCTTGAGTCGTAAGCACTCATCCGGTGTGCATATTGAAGTCGCGCAATTCCTTTTTCAGGTCGCGCAGAATGTATTGCGGGATGCCTGCGCTGCGCAACCTGCCCCGGAGTAGGCCGGCCATCTGGTCGGCTACCCTGTCGGCGCGGCGGATGGTTAGCCGGGCTTGCCCTACTGCATCCACCATCTGAT
>JASJKW010000111.1:0-5781 GCA_037621305.1 Pseudomonas sp. | reverse complement strand
CAGGGTCTTCCATAGCCGCTGCAAGGCTACATCCAGGGTGTCCAGCGACTGTTCGGCATCCCCGGCGTTGCGTGCCAGCAGATCAAGCAGATCCTTGATGGTGGAAATTTCTTCATGCAGCGCATCGGCAACCGAACGCATGACGTCCGCGCCAGGTCCACTCAGACTGGCGAACGCCTGCTGCAAAGCCGCTTCGGTGTATCCCGGATCAGGCAGATTGACCGCGCGGCGAACTTCTTCACACAACACGCATCCGCTATCTCCCAGCGCCACCAGATACAGCAACTCGCGGAGCAGCTGCGGTGCAGTGCCCGCGTCCGGTTGACCTCCAGCGAGCCGTTTGATTTCCCGATCCAGACGCGAATACAAGCGCTTGCGCTCAGGCGTCAATATCAGTGGCACGCTTTCCACGGCCTCAAGCGTCGCAGACGCCACCCAGCAAAGTGTCGCTGCGCGATCATCCAGGCGGGTTTCCCAGCGTTGCAGAGCACGCTGCATCAGTGAAATGCCCGCCGCCGGACGCTCATCCCGGATTATGCCCAGCAGTCCAAGCTGGTACATCTGGCGCAACCGGACAAAGCTTTTACTATCCAGTGGCTGACGCGCACCATCACGCAGCGCCATGGGTACACGCTGCAACGCCAGCGGGTAGAAATGGCTTTCGGGTAATGGGGGCGTACCCGCCCTGTGCGAACGCAAGTCGTTGATGGTAGGCAGCAGCAACTCAGGGCGCTCGGCGCCCTGCTGACGACAGAGATGCAGATAACGCTGCAGCTGGAACAGGCTGTTACACAGGGCCGTCAGGGGGGCATTTCTGCCCTCCCCATCGTGCACCGGTATATCGGTCGCCAGCGCGATCATCTCTTCGAGCAGCAGCGCAGCGCCACTCAACTCGATCAGGTTCAGCGTCCCGCGCAGCTGTTGCAAACCTTCGATAGCCTGCTGTAACAGGCTGCCATTCTGTCGTTCTTCGAGAAATTGCTGCAGCAGATTTTCCACGCCGGTCACACTGGCGAAGAGTTCGTCCCTGACAAGATCAAGTGATGTGGCACCGGTTAACATCGCTTCAGTCTCCTTCGTCCCTGCAGTCAGACTGGTACGCTCAATCGGCGAACTCGGCTGGCTTTTTGCTCATATGTGCCGCCATCGCCAGCTTGAGATCTTCCGACTGAAGCATGGCCGCGTTCCAGGTGGCGATATAGTTCAACCCCTCTGCAACGCTGTGATCACGGCTGTAGCGAATCATTTCCTTGGTCCCGCGGATGGCCAGCGGTGACTTGGCGGCAATCTGGCCGGCAATGGCCATCACGCCTTCGATCATTTCGGCATGCTCGGCATAGACCTTGTTGACCAAACCAAGCTGCTTGGCTTCGTCACCGTGCATGGCACGGCCGGTATACGCCAATTCACGCATCATGCCATCCCCGATAAGGTGCGGCAATCGCTGCAGCGTGCCTACATCGGCCGCCATGCCCATATCGATTTCCTTGATCGAAAAGTGCGCATTGGCCGTAGCATAACGCATGTCGCAAGCAGAAATCAGATCTATCGCACCGCCGATGCAATAGCCATGAATGGCGGCAATGACGGGCTTTCGGCAGTCATCAATCGCATTGAAAGCGGCCTGCAGACGAAGGATATTGCGACGGATACGCTCGGCATTACGTCCGATATCCTGGGTCAGGCTACCCGCCGCCTGGGCCAGCATCGCCAGATCGATTCCAGCAGAGAAGTGATCACCCGCCCCGGAAATCACCGCGACACGTACGCTGTCGGTCTGATCAACCCAGTCGAATATCTCGACCATCTCCGTCCAGAACGCTTCGTCCATGGCATTGGCCTTGGCTGGCCGATTGATCTGGATGTGGGCTATCGCGCCCTGCTGTTCGACTTTCAACGACTGATATGCGTGCATCTGTTACGGCTCCCTGATTATTCTTTTGACCAGCTGTGGTGAGACAATAGCGCCAATCATATCAAGCCTGTGGCTCGATCGCATATCGCTTCGCACACCGGCAATAATGGCTCCTTGCCCTACTCTGCCACCAACTCCGCTGCAGGCTGCCAGGCCACAAAGCCGGCAGCCTTCTCAATCGCCGCCAATCGTTCCTGGTGAGCGGCCAACTCGGCGTCGCTGGCCTGAAGGACCAATAAAGGGGGGCGTGTCGCCGGATCAAGTCTGCGGATGGTCCCTGCATCTATGGCACTCGCATCGCCGGACCCCTGATTGGACAGCAGCAAGGCGGTCTGGCCGCCGGTCATGATCAGATAGACGTCAGCAAGAATCTCGGCGTCAAGCAAGGCGCCGTGCAGGTCGCGCTGGGAGTTGTCCACGCCGTAGCGTTTACACAAGGCATCCAGACTGTTGCGTTGACCGGGATGCTTGTCCCGGGCGGTGCGCAGGGTGTCCACTACAGAACAATGATCAGCTATCTGACCATGTCCGGCGCCCAGGCGCTGCAACTCTGCATCGATGAAGCCGACGTCGAACGGCGCGTTATGGATGACCAGGCGCGCGCCTGTGATGAATTCCATGAAACCGTCGGCAATGTCAGCGAACAGGGGTTTGTCCGCCAGGAACTCGTCGCTGATGCCGTGGATGGCGAAGGCGCCCTCTTCCACTTCACGTTCAGGGTTGATGTACACATGGTAGTGGCGGCCGGTCAGCCGTCGGTCGATCAGTTCAACGCAACCGATTTCGATGATGCGGTGACCTTCGCGGACTTCGATGCCCGTGGTTTCGGTATCCAGTACGACTTCACGCATCCAGCGCACTCCCTCTACCCAGCACCTGGTCCACACCACGGTTGGCCAGTTCGTCGGCCAGATCGTTTTCCGGATGCCCGCTGTGGCCTTTGACCCAGCGCCAATCGACTTGATGCTGATTCACCAGAGCATCGAGCTCCTGCCATAGGTCGGCGTTCTTGACCGGTTGGCGACTGGCTGTCTTCCAGCCGCGCTTCTTCCAGTTCGGCATCCACTCGCGGATACCCTTCATGACATATTCCGAATCCGTGGTCAGCATTACCTGAGCCGGTTTCTTCAATGCTTCCAGCCCGCGAATCGCTGCGGTCAGTTCCATGCGATTGTTGGTGGTATTGAGTTCGCCACCAAACAGGGTCTTCTGGTGCTCCCCCAGGCGCAACAATACGCCCCAGCCGCCCGGCCCCGGATTCCCCTTGCAGGCGCCGTCGGTAAATATCTCGATTACATGACTCATTACTTGTTCCGTTTATGTGTCCGCCGGTTGCCGGCAACCAGCGGCGGGAGACTCAGTGCAGGGAAGCTCATTCCCCGCTGCCTACGCGGTGTGACGCCCAGCGTCTGTCGCCGCGCAAGCAGAAAATAGAAACCGCCGCCTGGTAACTGATGCCGTTGGCCCAGCGCATCGATGCGCCCGAGCCGGTCCAGCCATGCCTGCGATTTGAAGGGCGGAAGATAACATCCATCAACGCGTTTCTCCACCGCAAAACCCAGCAGTTCCAGCCAGTCGGTCAATCGCCCCGGACTGATGAATCCCGCCTCGCTGAACCACTCGCACCCGGTGAAATGCTTGAGCCCCCAGCTACTCCATGGATTGAAGCCGAATATCAGCAGATGCCCGCCGGCGCGCACCGCCTGGCTGGCTTCACGCAGCAGGCTGCGGGGGGACAGGCAGAAATCCAGCCCATGATGAAGTACCACCGCGTCAAGCGAGTGTGGCGCAAACGGCCATTGCGTCTCTTCTGTCGGCAGTGCTGAGGGGCCGGCCAGAAGATCCAGCTGCCAGTGGTGCCGCAAGATGGAGCGTTCTCTGTCGAGCAGCTCGGCAGCCAGCCCATACTGCACCAGATGCTGACCGAAGCAGGCGGTCATCTCCCGACGCATCACGTTACGCTCGGTTTCCAACAGCCGGAGCCCCGGTGCACTGTCCAGCCATTCCCGCGCGACACCCAGCAGCTTCAGGAGGTCGCCTTGACTGATGGAACGTGACAGTTCTGGTATCACCATGGTGCCTCCGGGTTGGCCTGAGCCATATTACCCCCTAAGATGGAAATCATTACTCCAGGAAGGTACATGCCCATGCCACAGTTCATTGCGTTACCAGCGTTTCAGGATAACTACATCTGGCTGTTGCTGGACGAAGCCACCCTGCAAGTCGCTGCGGTTGATCCGGGCGACGCTCAGCCGGTCATTACCTGGCTGAGTCGCCATCCGGAGTATCAGTTGAGCACCATCCTGCTCACTCACCACCACCAGGACCACACCGGCGGCGTGATGACGCTCAAGGGAGCCACTGACTGCAAGGTCTGGGGACCAGCAAACGACAAGATCAGAGGCATCGATCGTCAGCTCGAAGACGGCTTCCAGTTATGCCTGTTCGACCATGAGATTGAAGTCATCAGCGTGCCCGGTCATACACTGGATCATATCGCCTACTTCTGCAATCACCCGCAAGAACCCTGGTTGCTCAGCGGCGACACCCTGTTCGCCGGTGGTTGCGGCAGGTTGTTCGAAGGTACTGCCGAGCAGATGCACGCCTCGTTGCAGCGCCTGGCAAGCCTGCCGGATAACACGACTATATATTGCACCCATGAATACACTCAGGCCAACCTGCAATTTGCGCGGGCGGTCGAGCCGGATAATCTGGATATAAAGATACGTCTGGAAGTGGTCGAAGACCTGCGTAGTGGCGGCAATATCACCCTGCCCACCACCCTGGCGCTGGAAAAACGCACCAACCCCTTTCTGCGCTGTGAGGATGTTCATGTACGTGCAGCCGCCGCAGCCCACAGTGGCGCCATGCCGACCACGAGTGCACAGACCTTTGCCGCGATCAGATCCTGGAAAGACACATTCTGAAACAGTCCCGTCATACCGCGCAGCGCCGCTGATTTCCGCTCCACACCTACCACTCCAAGCCGGTGCGGCAAGAGGTCCCGCCCGGCTTTCTTGACCCTGGGGAAGTGACTCCCTAGAATCGAGCAAATTTTAATGGACCAGCTCATGTATTTTTCGCCCAACGCACTCAGAAATGGATTCCTGACGCTGTGGCTCGTCGTACTTTTCGGCTGTCAGACCACCACCGGCCCGGTAGGCCAATCCACCACCACAAGCGAACATTCGACCCGCGTGTCGCATGCTCCGAAATCCCCTGCGCCACGCTGGCGTCCACCGCAGCGTATAGAAGAACCGCGCACCCTCTGGACGCGTATCCGTGACGGTTTCATGCTCGAGCCGGCGGTTATCGACAATCCCAGAATCGATCAGCAACGCCTGCTCTTCGCCTCTCAGCCCCGCTATTTCGAAATCACCTCGAAGCGCGCTCAGCGGTATCTGCATTATGTAGTGGAGGAGCTGGACAAGCGTGACATGCCTCTGGAGCTGGCCCTGCTGCCGTTCGTGGAAAGTGGCTATAACCCCATGGCCTATTCCACTTCCCATGCAGCAGGACTATGGCAGTTCATCCCGTCCACCGGTCGGGTGTTCGCCCTGCGTCAGGACGACTTGTACGACGGACGACGGGACATCACCGCCTCTACCACTGCCGCGCTGGATTACCTCAGCAAGTTGAACGACATGTTCGACGGTGACTGGTTGCTGGCGGTCGCGGCCTACAACTGTGGAGAAGGTTGTGTTGGTCGCGCAGTCAAACGTAACCAGAGCCTCGGCCTGCCTGCCGACTACTGGAATCTGCAGCTGCCGCGCGAAACCATGAATTACGTACCCAAGCTGTTGGCGCTCAGCCAGATCATCAACAGTCCGGAGCAATACGACACCGTGTTGCCGTCCCTGGATGAT
>JASJKW010000110.1:0-2517 GCA_037621305.1 Pseudomonas sp. | reverse complement strand
CACGACTATCTTGGCGACTTCCGAATGCTGCAACCAGGCTTTGACGGTGGGCATGCCTTTCAGTTGCGCTGGATCGAGCACGGCTCTCATCGCGCCGCAATCGGAATGACCACAGATGATGATGTGTTTCACACCCAGTGCTACCACGGCATATTCGATGGCGGTGGAGACGCCGCCCATCATCTGGCCGTAAGGGGGGACGACGTTGCCGACGTTACGGGTAACGAACAGGTCGCCGGGCGAACTCTGGGTAATCAGTTCGGGCACGACGCGTGAATCGGCGCAGGTGATGAACATGGCCTTGGGGGTCTGCTCGAAAGCGAGTTTTCTGAACAGTTCTTCCTGCTGAGGGTATACCTCTTCATGGAAGTGCATGTAGCCGTCAATGATCTGTTGCAGGGCATTGTCATCATCAGCACTCTTCAGTTTTTTATAGGGCATGGGGCACGCTCTCTGGTTCGGTGTTAACGGGGAGTCGACTGGCTCCCCGTTTTGCTCAGGCCTCGATCTCGATCAATATTTCGCCAGGATTGACGCGATCACCCTTGGCGACATGCACAGCCTTGACGGTGCCGTCGATGGCCGCCTGGATCTCGCTTTCCATCTTCATCGCTTCGCTGATCAGCACGGCCTGGCCGGCCTTGACCTTGTCGCCTTCGGCCACCAGTACATCGACCACGTTGCCGGGCATGCTGGTGGTGACGTGACCGGGTTTGGTCGCGTGCTGACGGGCCTTGCCGCCCGCGCCACCGACGAATTGATTGAGTTCTTCGAGAACGACTTCTTCCGGCATGCCATCCACACTGAGGTAGAAATGGCGTGTGCCGTCCCCTTTGACGCCCACACCGGTGATATCGATACGGTAACTTTCACCGTGCACGTCAATCATGAACTCGGTGGCCACGCCTTCGGCGGCCGCGGGCTTGCTGTCGCCATCGGGAATCGGCAGCAGGGTTTCCGGTTCCAGGGTGCCGGCGGCGCGCTCTTCGAGGAACTTGCGTCCGATATCCGGGAACATGGCGAAGGTCAGTACATCTTCCTCGCTCTTGGCCAGATTGCCGATTTCATTGCGCAACCGATCCATCTCGGGCTTGAGCAGATCCGCCGGGCGCACGTCGATCACGCTCTCATCACCGATGCCGCGCACCTGCAGCTCCGGGTTGATGGTGCCCGGTGCCTGGCCGTAGCGACCCTGCAGATACAGCTTCACTTCGTTGGTGATGGTCTTGTAGCGCTCACCGGCCAGCACGTTGAATACCGCCTGAGTGCCGACGATCTGCGAGGTCGGCGTCACCAGCGGCGGGAAGCCGAGGTCTTCACGTACCCGTGGAATCTCGTCGAACACTTCCTGAATGCGGTTCAGGGCGCCCTGTTCCTTCAGCTGGTTGGCCAGGTTGGACATCATGCCGCCCGGTACCTGGTTGATCTGTACCCGGGTATCCACACCGGTGAAGGGGCTCTCGAACTGGTGGTATTTCTTGCGTACTTCCATGAAGTACATGCTGATGTCCTGGATCAGTTCCAGATCCAGACCTGTGTCATAGGGCGTGCCCTTGAGCGCGGCGACCATGGACTCGGTGCCCGGATGGCTGGTGCCCCAGGCCATGGAGCCGATGGCGGTATCGATGTTGTCCGCGCCGCACTCGATGGCTTTCAGCTGACACATGGCCGCCAGGCCGGCGGTGTCATGGGAGTGGATGAACACCGGCAGGCTGGTGGCAGCCTTCAGCGCTTCGACCAGTTCGCCGGTGGCGAACGGCGTCAGCAGACCGGCCATGTCCTTGATCGCCAGGGAATCGACGCCCATGGCTTCCAAAGTCTTGGCCTGTTCCACAAACAGTTCCACGGTGTGCACCGGACTGGTGGTGTAGCAGATGGTGCCCTGGGCATGCTTGCCGGCAGCCTTGACCGCGGAGATGGCGGTACGCAGGTTGCGCACATCATTCATCGCGTCGAAGATGCGGAACACATCGATACCGTTGACCGCAGCCTTGGCAACGAAGGCGCGCACCACGTCATCACTGTAATGGCGGTAGCCGAGCAGGTTCTGACCGCGCAGCAGCATTTGCAGACGGGTGTTGGGCAGTGCGGCGCGCAGCTTGCGCAGACGCTCCCAGGGATCTTCTTTCAGGAAGCGAACACAGGAGTCGAAGGTGGCGCCACCCCAGACTTCCAGCGACCAGTAACCGACCTCATCCAGCTTCGGGCAGATCGGCAGCATGTCGTCGGTGCGCATGCGGGTAGCCAGCAGCGACTGATGGGCATCGCGCAGGATGGTATCGGTAACGTTGATGCGTTTCTTGCTCATGGTGCATTCCTCATTAGCGGCAAGCGCGCAGCCTGCGGCTGAAATCAAAGACCGGCGTAGGCGGCGATGGCGCCGGCAATGGCCAGGGCCAGGGCTTCAGGTTTGTTCTTGGTCGAATAGTTGGTCAATTCCGGGTGGGTATCGACGAAACTGGTGTCGAACACGCCGCTGCGGAAGTCCGGGTTCTTGAGGATCTGCTGGTAATACAC
>JASJKW010000109.1:0-8316 GCA_037621305.1 Pseudomonas sp. | reverse complement strand
CAGTTGCGCGGTCAACTCAGTGAGTTGGCAGCGCAGGGCACGCGCATCAGTACCTTGTTGGTACTGGCAGCCACCAGTCAATATCGCGTGCTCAAGGCGGCGTGGCACAATTACCGCAGCTGCAGCCCGGTGGGCTGCATTCTGACCAAGGTGGATGAAGCAGCGACCTTGGGTGAGGCGCTGGGGCTGGCTATGGAGCAGCGCCTCCCGGTAGCCTATGTGGCTGATGGCCAGCGCATCCCCGATGATCTGACCCGTGGTGTCGGGCATCAGCTGGTCAGTCGCGCCGTAGGTCTGGCAGGCAACGAGATGGCGGCCGACCAGACCATGGCCGATGTTTTTGCCGGTATACTCCATAGCCAGCGCGCAAGTTAACGATTTGATAAAGGCGACAGCATAGATGGGCAATCATCCGGTTCAGGTAATCGCAGTTACCGGCGGCAAAGGCGGCGTCGGCAAGACCAACGTGTCGGTCAACCTGTCCCTGGCGCTGGCCGAACTCGGGCGTCGCGTGGTGTTGATGGATGCCGACCTGGGGTTGGCCAATATCGACGTGCAGCTGGGGCTGCGGCCCAAGGCCACATTGGCGGACGTATTGGCCGGCAACTGCGATCTGCGTGAAGTGATGATCACCGGGCCGGGTGGCATACGTATCGTGCCTGCGGCCTCGGGTGCGGCCGAGATGGTCAATCTCGGGCCGCGCGAGCATGCCGGACTGATTCAGGCGTTCAGCGACATCGGCGATGAAATGGATGTGCTGATTGTCGATACCGCTGCCGGCATCGGCGATTCGGTGGTCAGTTTCGTCTGCGCCGCCCAGGAAGTCATTGTGGTGGTGTGTGATGAGCCCACCTCGATCACCGACGCCTATGCGTTGATCAAACTGCTCAACCGCGACCATGGTGTGACCCGTTTCCGGGTACTGGCGAACATGGTTCACACCCCGCAGGAAGGACATAACGTTTTCAACAAGCTGCTGCAGGTGACTGATCGTTTCCTGGAAGTGGCTCTGCAGTACGTCGGCGCCGTGCCCTACGATGAATCCATTCGCAAGGCCGCGCAGAGGCAGCGCGGAGTATACGAGGCTTTCCCGCGGAGCAAGGCTTCGCTGGCGATCCGCGGCATTGCCCGCAAGGTTGACGCCTGGCCATTGCCTTCCAGTCCGCGCGGGCATCTTGAATTCTTTGTCGAGCGCCTGGTGCAGCGGGCCGAAACACCCTCATGAGCATGAGAGCAGGTGGCGGCGTCAATATGTATGCGCGCACCATGGGGGCTGCCACCGAGCAGGACCGTTTGGTGCAGCAGTATGCGCCGCTGGTCAAACGTATTGCCTATCACATGCTCGCCCGCCTGCCCGCCAGTGTGCAGGTGGACGATCTGATTCAGGCCGGCATGATTGGTTTGCTGGAAGCCTCGCGCAAGTTTGATCATGGCAAGGGTGCCAGTTTCGAGACTTATGCCGGGATCCGCATTCGTGGCTCGATGCTGGATGACGTGCGCAAAGGTGATTGGGCCCCCCGCTCGGTCCATCGCAATACCCGCCTGGTCAGCACCGCGATCCGCGCCGTTGAAGCGAAAATTGGCCGTGACGCTAAAGATCACGAGGTTGCGGCCGAATTGGACATGAGCCTCGAAGATTATTACGCGATTCTCAATGATACGGCCGGCAGCAAGTTGTTCAGCTTTGAAGACCTGCTGGAAGCCGGCGCGCCGACCGAAATCGGGTCCGATCATGAGCCCTTTGATGGGGTGGAGGACGAGCGCTTTCGCAAGGCATTGGCCGAAGCGATAGACAAGCTGCCCGAACGCGAGCGGCTGGTGCTGTCGCTGTATTACGACGAGGAATTGAACCTCAAGGAAATCGGTGCGGTGCTCGGCGTGAGCGAGTCCAGGGTCAGTCAGTTGCACAGTCAGTGCGCAGCGCGTCTGCGCGGACGTATGGCCGACTGGCGCGACGGTTGATTCGGATTTCCTGGCGTTACGTCTGATCAGTGGCAACAGTTTCGCAGAGTGCAAGGTGACTGCACTTCTTCTGGTTTGTATGGAGGTCCACTTGGACAAAAACATGAAAATTCTCATCGTCGATGACTTTTCGACGATGCGGCGCATTATCAAGAACCTGTTGCGTGATCTCGGATTCACCAATACCGCTGAAGCCGATGACGGCACCACGGCGCTGCCGATGTTGCAAAGCGGCAACTTCGATTTTCTGGTGACCGACTGGAATATGCCGGGTATGAGCGGCATCGATCTGTTGCGCGCAGTGCGTGCCGACGAGCGTCTGAAGCACCTTCCGGTGTTGATGGTAACGGCCGAAGCCAAGCGCGACCAGATCATCGAGGCGGCTCAGGCGGGCGTCAATGGCTATGTCGTCAAACCCTTTACTGCCCTGGCACTGAAAGAAAAAATCGAGAAGGTTTTTGAGCGGGTCGAGGCCAGATGAATTCCGGGGGGGAGTTTATGGCTCTGAGCAGTAGTCCTGGCCAGACGATCGCGGATGAGTTCGAGCATTCATTGAAAAACAATGCCCGGAAGCTGGTGGATCACCTTGAAGACGGCGACTACCGCGAGGCAGTACTGGTCATCCACGAGATCAATCAGGCCCGCGACCGCGGCCTGTACTACGAGGTTGGCAAGCTTACCCGTGCACTGCACAACTCGATCATCAACTTCCAGATAGATACCGTCCGCACGCTCGATTGCGAGGCTGAAGCGGCGGAAGCATCGAAGATTTCCGACGCCTCGGATCGTCTCGATTATGTGGTCAGGCTGACGGACAAGGCGGCCAACCGCACCCTGGACCTGGTTGAGAGCAGTGCGCCTGTGGTGTCGGCGCTTGGCCGCGAGGCGGCCACCGTGCGTGCTGAATGGGCACGGCTGCCGCGGCGGGAGATGAGCGCGGCGGAAATCCGTGAGTTGTCACGCAATATTCTGGCGTTCCTCGAGCGCAGCGAGCAGCACAGCGGCGAAGTATCGACGAATCTGAACGATATCCTCATGGCTCAGGACTACCAGGATCTGACCGGTCAGGTGATCAAGCGCGTCATCACACTGGTGCATGATGTCGAGGAAAGCCTGCTGAATCTGGTGCGTATGGCTGGCCAGGTCGACCGGATTGCGGGCATTCAGCACAACCTTCCCGAGCTGGATGAAAAAAAATCATCGCCCAAGGGTGAAGGTCCGCAGATTCATGCCGATAAGAGGGATGATGTGGTGTCGGGACAGGATGAGGTCGACGACCTGCTGTCCAGCCTTGGGTTCTGAGGGAGTATTAAATGAGCTTTGATGCGGATGAAGAGATTCTCCAGGACTTTCTGGTAGAAGCCGGGGAAATTCTCGAATTGCTGTCGGAACAGCTGGTCGATCTGGAAAACCGCCCCGACGATACCAATCTGCTCAACGCCATTTTTCGTGGTTTCCACACCGTAAAGGGTGGTGCCGGCTTCCTGCAGCTGGATGCGCTGGTGGCCTGCTGTCATATCGCCGAGAACGTATTCGATATCCTGCGCAAGGGGGAGCGTCAGGTCGATGCCGAGCTGATGGATGTGGTGCTGCAAACGCTGGATACCATCAACAGCATGTTCACCCAGGTGCGTGAAGGCGAGACGCTCACGCCCGCCGAGCCGCAACTGCTGTCTGCCCTGTCAGTGCTGGCGCAGCCTGCTGCCGATACCGCTGCGGCCGTTGCAGAGGTCGCAGTGCCTGTCATGGAGCCAGGCGTTGCCGAAGCGCCATCGGACGTCGGTGATATCACCGACGATGAGTTCGAGCTGTTGCTCGAGGCTCTGCACGTCACGCCGGAAGAAGACTCAACGCCCGAAGCGCCTGCCGCTGCCAGTGATGACATCACCGATGATGAATTCGAAGCGCTGCTCGACCAGTTGCATGGCACGGGCAAGGGACCGGGCAGTGCCGAGCCCGACACAGCCGCACCGGTTCAGTCCGACACGCCTTCGGGATCGGCGGCTGACGTCATTACCGATGATGAATTCGAAGCACTGCTGGACCAGCTGCACGGTCCCGGCAAGGGACCCGGTGTCGCTGCTGATGTAGCACCTGCCAAAGTCACTCCAGTTTCTTCCGAGCCGGTGGCCAAGCCCGTTTCCGCCGTTGCCCCCAAAACACCCGCGCGCGTGGAAAAGAAGAGCGAGCCGGTCAGCGAGGCGCCTGCGCCTGCGGCCGAAACCACAGTGCGAGTGGATACTGCGCGCCTCGATGACATCATGAACATGGTTGGTGAGCTGGTGCTGGTCCGCAATCGGCTGATGCGTCTGGGTGTCGACCGGGAAGATGAAGAGCTGGCCAAGGCGGTGGGTAACCTGGATGTGGTCACCGCCGATCTGCAGGCCTCGGTGATGAAAACCCGGATGCAGCCGATCAAGAAGGTGTTTGGCCGCTTCCCACGGGTGGTACGCGATCTGTCGCGCAGCCTGAAGAAGGAAATCACCCTGGAGCTGATCGGCGAAGACACCGATCTGGACAAGAACCTGGTCGAGGCGCTGGCTGACCCCTTGGTGCACCTGGTACGTAACTCGGTGGATCATGGCATCGAGATGCCCGGCGAGCGGGAGGCTGCCGGTAAGCCGCGGGTTGGCCAGATGGTCCTTGCTGCGCGTCAGGAAGGCGATCATATTCTGCTCACCATCACTGATGATGGGCGTGGCATGGATGCCGAAGTGCTGCGCGCCAAAGCGGTGGAAAAAGGCATGATGGATCGCGACGCCGCTGAACGTCTGAGCGAGGGTGAATGCTTCAACCTTATTCTGGCGGCCGGTTTCTCTACCAAGACCGAGGTGTCCGACGTATCCGGTCGCGGTGTCGGTATGGACGTGGTCCGCACCCGTATTTCCCAACTCAATGGCACCATTGCCATCGAATCGACAAAGGGCAAGGGCACGCAGATCGCCATCAAGGTGCCGCTGACCCTGGCGATCATGCCGACGCTGATGGTGATGCTGAACAATCAGGCGTTCGCTTTGCCGCTGGTCAGCGTCAACGAAATCTACAGTCTTGATCTGTCGCGTACCAACGTGGTGGACGGGCAGGAAGTGATTCTGGTGCGCGACAA
Organism: Pseudomonas sp.; assembly: GCA_037621305.1. Lineage (GTDB taxonomy): Bacteria > Pseudomonadota > Gammaproteobacteria > Pseudomonadales > Pseudomonadaceae > Halopseudomonas. Next base: position 3,248 of record JASJKW010000109.1, on the reverse strand, counting down.
GGCGCTGCCGTTGTTCTGGCTCAAGCGCTGGCTGATGCCCGGTGCTGAACAGAATGCCGACCGTTCCGCTGCCAGCGTGGTGATCGTATCGGTCGGGACCCAGCGGGTAGGCTTTGTGGTCGACCAGCTGGTGGGCCAGGAAGAAGTGGTCATCAAGCCATTGGGGCGCATGTTGCACGGTACCGCCGGCATGGCGGGTGCGACTATCACCGGCGACGGGCGCATAGCGTTGATTCTGGATATTCCCGGCTTGCTCAAGCGCTACGCGCGCCGCGGCTGAGGGGAGACGATATGGTGGTCAAGGTGCTGGTGGTGGATGACTCGGGGTTCTTTCGTCGCCGGGTGGCGGAAATCCTCGGGGCCGATCCGCAGATCAAGGTGGTGGGGACGGCAACCAACGGCAAGGAGGCAGTTGAACAGACCTTGGCACTGCATCCTGACGTCATCACCATGGACTACGAGATGCCGGTGATGGACGGCATCACTGCGGTACGCCAGATCATGCAGCGTCAACCGACCCCGGTACTGATGTTTTCCTCGCTGACCTACGAAGGTGCGCGGGTGAGTCTCGACGCGCTGGATGCCGGTGCGGCCGACTATCTGCCGAAGAATTTCGAAGATATCTCACGCAATCCGGACAAGGTTCGCCAGTTGTTGTGTGATCGGGTGCACGCCCTGGCGCGCAGCAATCGACGTTCCTTGGGTTTTGCTGCGCCGACCACGGCACCAGCGCCTGTGAAAGCGGTGACACCAGCGTCGCCCACCCGATCAACGGCGGCCACCGTTGCGCCGTCGGTACAGCCCACCACCGAACCGGCCCGCCGCAGTCCGGCACCGCGCAAACGCGATTACAAACTGGTGGCCATAGGGACCTCTACCGGTGGCCCGGTGGCGCTGCAGAAAGTCCTGACTCAATTGCCTGCCGACTTTCCGGCACCGCTGCTGCTTATCCAGCACATGCCGGGCGCTTTCACCAAGGCTTTCGCCGAACGACTGGACAAGCTGTGCCGGATTTCCGTCAAGGAAGCCGAGGATGGCGACACCCTGCGCCCCGGCGTGGCACTGCTCGCGCCAGGCGGCAAGCAGATGATGCTCGACAGTCGTGGCGTGGTCCGCATTCTGCCGGGTGACGAACGTCTCAACTACAAACCCAGTGTTGATGTGACCTTCGGCTCGGCAGCCAGAGCACTGCAGGACCGGGTGCTGGCTATTGTGTTGACCGGCATGGGTGCCGACGGCCGGGAGGGCGCACGCCTGTTGAAGCAGGCGGGCAGCTCGGTCTGGGCGCAGGACGAGGCCAGTTGTGTCATCTACGGCATGCCCATGGCGGTCGCCAAGGCCAATCTGGCTGATGGCGTGTATGACCTCGATGATATTGCTCGCTACCTGACCGAGCTGCGCTGATGGATATTCTCAGCATCATTGGCGTGATCCTGGCGTTTGTCGCCATTATCGGTGGCAACCATCTGGAAGGTGGGCATATCAGCGCGCTGCTGAATGGCCCGGCGGCGCTTATCGTCATCGGTGGCACCCTGGGTGCGGTCTTGATTCAGACGCCGTTACCGATATTCAAGCGCGCGTTGGGACTGTCCCGTTGGGTGTTCTTTTCCCCGGCCAACCCGCTGCGCGAAAGCATTGGCAAGATCGTCAACTGGAGCAATGTGGCACGCAAGGACGGACTGCTCGGCCTGGAAAGCATCGCCGAAATGGAGTCCGACCCCTTCGCCCGCAAAGGTCTGCAACTGCTGGCCGATGGTTGCGAGCCGGATGCCTTGCGCAGCATCCTGGAAGTTGAACTGGTCAGCCGCGAAAACAATGATCTGCGCGCTGCCCGGGTTTATGAAAGCATGGGCGGTTACGCGCCAACCATTGGCATCATCGGTGCGGTCATGGGGCTGATTCACGTTATGGGTAACCTGGCCGACCCGGCGATGCTCGGCAGCGGCATTGCCGTGGCCTTTGTCGCCACCATCTACGGGGTGGCGCTGGCCAACCTGTTGCTGTTGCCCATCGCCAACAAGCTCAAAGCGGTCATATTGCAGCAATCCTGTCACCGGGAAATGATGCTGGAAGGACTCCTGTCGATCGCCGAAGGGGAAAACCCACGCTCCATCGAAATGAAGCTCGAAGGCTTCCTGGACTGAAACATGCGCCGTCGCCGCGAAGAGGAAGAGGTCAATAACGAACGCTGGATGGTGTCCTATGCCGACTTCATCACGCTGCTGTTCGCCTTTTTCGTGGTCATGTATTCGATCTCCTCGGTCAACGAGGGCAAGTACAAGGTGCTCTCGGACTCGCTGATCGGGGCATTCAGTCAGGCTGCGAAAACCATCGACCCGATCCAGATCGGCGAGCATATACCGCGCTCCCTGGCACCGGTGTCGGAAGCGGCGCCACAGGCGCCGATGATCACGGCACAGACCGGCAGTAGCGGAACAACCAATGATCCGCTGGAAAACATCGCCGAAGCCATGCAGACCGCGTTCGGTGAGCTGATTTCGGTGGGTGATCTGCAGGTGCATGCCAATGAGTTATGGATTGAAATCGAGCTGAACTCGGGGCTGTTGTTTCCCAGTGGTGATGCGCTGCCGCTGGATGCCGCTTTCGCTCTGATCGAGCGGATTGCCGATATTCTGACGCCCTATGACAATCCGATTCATGTAGAAGGCTTTACCGACAACGTACCGATCAGCTCGGCGACCTATCCCACCAACTGGGAGCTGTCGGCGGCGCGAGCCGCGAGCGTGGTACGCATGCTCAGCGCCGGCGGAATCGATGCGGCGCGGCTGGCTGCAGTGGGGTATGGAGAGCACCGGCCGGTTGGCGATAACACGACAGCGGCGGGGCGGCGGGCGAATCGCCGGGTGGTGCTGCTGGTGTCGCGGTATACGGATACACGGCAGCAGAACCTGCAAGCCGGGTCTGCCGAGCTGCAGGGCATGCGTCAGGCGCGGGCCGACACCGGTGATGGCAGCAGCAGAAGTGGTACCAACTGATGGAACAGCGAATCTGCAGGAGCAATGGGTCATGAGAGTCTGGGCAGTAGCCAATCAGAAGGGCGGAGTGGGCAAGACCACCTCGGCGGTGGCTTTGGCGGGCCTGTTGGCGGACCAGGGCAAGCGCGTATGGGGGGGTGCTCTGGACCCGCACGGGACGAGGACCAGCAATGGCGGCCAGGATCCGGATCGCCCGACCCGCAGCGTCTACAACCTGTTCCAGCATCAGGGCCGAGTGCCGGTAGGGCTGGC
>JASJKW010000108.1:0-5040 GCA_037621305.1 Pseudomonas sp. | reverse complement strand
ATATCCGCCGCCGTGGCGTGTATCGTTCCGGGCAGCACCGCATCACCCTCGTTCTGGGTTCGGCCGGTGACATACACGGTGGCACCCAGCTCACCCAGCGCCAATGCAATACCTCTTCCAACACCGCGGCTGGCCCCTGTTACGACGCATATCTTGTTCTCAAGCATTTGCCGGCTCCTTGTGCTGCTCCGCAGCCGTGACCGCAATCTGATCTGCAGCGATGAATCCGAACGTCATGGCTGGCCCCAGGGTGCCACCGGCACCTGGATAGGAGGCACCCATGACCGAGGCGGAACTATTGCCAATGCAATACAAACCGGGAATCGACTCCCCTTCCTCATCCACCACCCGCGCCCTTTCGTCGGTCAGTAGGCCACCCTTGGTACCAATATCACCGGCATCAAAGCGCACTGCATAGAAAGGACCTTCACTGATCAGCGCCAGGTTTGGATTGGGCTTAACCGAAGGATCTGAGTAAAAACGATCAAATTCGCTGGAGCCTCGACCGAAGTCCTCATCAACACCACTGCGGGCAAAACTGTTCATCCGGACCACACTGCTGGCGAGGCCTTCGGCGTCCACGTTGATAAGCCCTGCCAGCTCATCAAGACTGTCGGCACGCCAGAGAAAATTGCCAAACCATTCTTGGGGCAACTTGCGATCAGGCATTACCGAGCCAGGCATCAGCGGCCCCATCGGGTATTTACGGCGGAAAGCAGAGTCGAAAATCAGGTAGCAGGGGACTGCGTCATTACTCTTGTTCTGCGAGTCGTACATCGCATACACGAAATCCAGATAGGGGGCGGATTCATTGACAAAGCGCTCCCCCTTGGCATTCACTGCCATACAACCCGGCATGGAACGTTCGGCAAAGATGCCGCGCTGTTTTTCCTCACCCGGGACACCCAATGTGGGGCAAAACCAAGCGTGGTTCATCATCGCGGTCTGCGCACCAATATCCATGCCAGCACAGATGGCGTCCCCGGTATTGATTGGCGGCGCAGCGGTCCATTCGGCACGGGTCGGACCGGGTAGATGTTTTTCCCGCATGGCCTGATTGCGCTCAAAGCCACCCGCCGCCAGGATTACGCCATGCTTGGCCCGCAGATTGATGACATGCCCTTCTCGGCTGGCCTTGACCCCTACAACTCGCCCATTCTCCAGCAGCAGCGACTGCATGGCAGTATTCAGCCACAGCGGAATATCGCGATCCTGCATAGAGCGGCGCAGAGCTGCGACCAATGCATTACCGAAGGTCAGCTTGCGGTCACGGCGAGTCTTGAGCCGCCAGTGGACATCACACCAGTACTTGAGAATTATCTTCGCCGCCAGCCACTTCCAACCTGGCGTACGCCCCATCAACTGCACAGCCTCCGGCGTGGTCATCGCGTAGCGGCCCAGCATCAGGGTCGACGGAGATTGATCACGCAGCCGGGAAAACTGCCAGCCCAGGTCGGATGCGTCGAACTGGTCGATATCCATGGTCCGCGCACCGGGTTTGGCACCTGGGAGATGCTGGTAATAGTCAGCATAATACGGATTGGGCACATAGCGGGCGTAGGTCTTCTTGGTCAGATAACGCACCAGTTTTGGGGCGTTATCAAGGTAAGCCCGCAGGCGGGACTCTGACACTTCGTCCCGGGTACAGGCTTTCAGGTAGGTCAAGGCCTCCTCCGGCGAATCTTCAACTCCGGCGGCGGCCATCTGGTCATTGTTGGGGATCCAGATAGCACCACCGGAAATCGCTGAGGTTCCGCCATAACGATCTGCCTTCTCGATGACCAACACGGACAGGCCATGATCAACCGCCCGGCAAGCACTCAACATAGCGCCAGCTCCGGAACCCACCACGATCACATCAAAGGTGCCATCTTCCATATGATTCGAATCTTCTTTATACATATCGACCTCCTGATGCACCTGTTGGAATGCTGGTCAGATAACGGTGTCTTTATTGTTGGTAGTGACGCCCACACAATCCGGGGATGACGTTGTCGGTTTGTGGCATCCGAATGTTTCCATACCCCCCCACTCCGCTCATCGTCCAAAAAGACTAAAATCCGGCGCCGCCCAGCTACCGCCTATAATCTACGGCTCCTCGTTCCAGCCAGCCTGCGCCCACAGATCCGGTACTCCCGGATCTGTCTGAAGAATCAATTGTTTCAGCAGCTTCTTGAGCAGCTCGCCCTCGGCCTGCCCCAGCTTACCCAGCAGATCGGATTCGATCGCCTTGCCTGCAGCGATAATGCGCAATGCCGCGTCACGCCCCGCATCAGTCAGATACAGCAACTCGTCTTCACTGGTCTGCTGCCCGGTTCGCAGCAAGCCGCGATTGACCAGCCCCGCCAGCAGACTATCGCTCCACTCAACGCCGGTGTAGGACACCAACGCGCTGATCTCATGCGCCCTTCGCCCATCGCGGACGCTCAGGACCGACAGGACAAAAAACTCGGCGTCGGTCAAGTTGTAGATAGCACGCTGTTCTCGCACACGATTGAGTATCTGATAATGGCTGCGCCCCAGTAGATAACCGAGAAAATCTTCGCTGAAACTGTTACCTGGCGCCTGACCGGCAGTGGACAAGCGGACTTCTCCTCCTTTTGCAGCGGAAAGCGCATACTTGCCTGCCTGGAAGACCAGTGGCGAACGCTCAGCGCGGTCGAAGTCGACTACCTCTCCCACAAAAATGATGTGGTCTCCGCCTTCGTACTGGAATGAGTTGCGGCACTGAAAGCGCGCCAGGCACCCCTTCAGCATCGGCGTACCACCCACACCCTCTTCCAGCTTCAGGCCCTGGAATTTATTCTCGCCACGACTGGCAAAGCGATTGGACAGGTCTTCCTGGTCAGATGCCAGAATATGAACTGTCCAATGCTCTGCGCTGGAAAACACCTCCAGACTCCGGGCAGTTTTTGCCAAACTCCATAGCACCATGGGCGGTTCGAGAGACACCGAGTTAAAGCTATTGGCCGTCAAACCCACCGGAGTGCCATCCGCCGCGCGGGTAGTGATGATCGTTACTCCGGTGGTAAACGCACCCAGTGCAACGCGAAAATCCTTAGGATCAAACTGCGAATAACCACTCATGACTGACTACCCTCGTCGGACTTGCGGGTGATACCAGCAAGTACTTATCTGTAAAGGTTCTCCCGACGCGCCCACGGCTTGCTGTATTAAAGGTGCCGATGCAGCTACCGGGTCTTGAATATAGAATGCTCGTTACCGTTCCAAACAACATCGTCCGAGCTGACTAAGTGGTCTGAAAATATTGATCGGGGCACCACAGGGTACTGGACAGTGTTAATACAGCGGCGTTAACAAAAAAGCCCGGATAATGGCATCCACTATCCGGGCTCACACTGAGTGCTAACGGCTTAACTTACGGTCAAGTCAGGCAGCATCGAACTCCTCGACATCATGCTTTACCGCATTGATTTGCTTTTCCTGTGGCTGCCTGCCCTGGCGCAACTTCGGCATTAACAAAGAGGCAATCGCTGGCAACACTACAATCGCGCCCACCATATTCCAGAGGAACATGAAGGTAAGCAGCAACCCCATATCAGCCTGGAACTTGATCTCGGAAAATATCCAGGTGAAGGTACCTATAGCCAAGGTGAAGCCGGTAAAGGCTACCGCTGTGCCCGTGGTACGCAAGGTGTTGTAGTAAGCCTGCTTCAGGTCCTGCCCCTGTGCGAGATAGTGTTCCAGCTTGCTATAGATATAAATGCCGTAGTCCACTCCGATACCCACGCCCAGGGCGATAACGGGCAGGGTAGCGACCTTCATACCCATACCCAGACTAGCCATGATCGCTTCACATAGCACTGACGCAATGAACAGGGGCACTATCATAGAGACGGTCACCTTGAGGGAGCGAAACTCCACCAACACCAGCAGGGAGACGATGGCGTATACCAGGCCAAGCATCAACGGTTCGGATTGCTTCACAACAATATTGGTTGCCGCCTGAATGCCGGCATTTCCACCCGCCAGCAAAAACTGCATCTCACCCGTGTTGTTCTCGGCAGCAAATTTTTCTGCCGCTTCAACCACGCGCGTCAAAGTGTCAGCCTTCTGATCGGTAAGGTACAGCGAAATCGGTGCCATGCTACAGTCCACGTTCCGCGAGCCACCCGGCGACCACTCTACCGCGTTGTTGACCACGAACTGGTTACGCGAAATACCGTACCATTTCAGGTTGGCCTCATTGGCCCCGGCAATATTACCCTTGACGTGGTTGTACAACGACTCGACACCAGTGACACCTGGCACGTTTGACATTTGCCAACCGAATCGCTCACCCAATACGGCCGCCTCGTAGCTCCCGCAGCGATCACTGGGCGTGGCAAACATAACAGTGAAAACGTCGGTACTGGTCGAGTAGTGGTTGATCAGATAGGCATTATCAAGGTTATAGCGTGAATCGGGGCGCAACTCGGCAGCTCCAGGGTGCAGATCCCCCACCTGCAGATAACGACTGTAATGCAGCCCTATCCCCAATATCACCGCAGCAAGGACAACGACCACAACAGCCACGCGAGGCTCGGTGACCCGGGAGATGGCCTCCCAGAAAGCATGCTTACCCTTCGCTTTCCTTTCCTGATGGCGAACAGCCGCAGGACTCACACCCGCGTAAGACATGAGAATGGGCAGCAAGAACATCTTGGTGAAGATGATGACGGCCACGCCGATACTAGCATTGATCGCCAGCTCGCGAATCACGCCAATCTCAATGACCAGCAAGGTAGCAAAACCGACTACGTTACACAGCAAAGCAACGCTACCCGGCACAAACAGAAGGTTAAAACTGCGCTTGGCCGCCTCCAGCGGACCACATCCGGCATACACCTCCGCTGCCATGGTATTGATATTCTGTACAGCATGACTCACGCCAATGGCGAATGTCAGGAAAGGAATCAGGATGGAGTATGGGTCCAGACCGAAACCGAACAACTTCAACAAGCCCAGCTGCCAGACCACCGCCGTGGATGCGCAGATGATCGCCATGCTGGTACTGCGCCAACAACGGGAATACAACCA
>JASJKW010000107.1:0-6838 GCA_037621305.1 Pseudomonas sp. | reverse complement strand
GAGTTTCTCCCGGAACATAGCGAAACTGGCCGGCTTCATCGGTGCTGCTGGCGGCGGTGCGGTTGCCACGGTAATCCAGACCGGAAACAGCGCTGACGACAAAGGTTCCAGTGCGCACTGCGGGGTCTGAAGACGAGGAGGATGAGGATGAACCATCGAAACAGCCTGCCAGCAGAACAGTCATCGTGGCTGGAATAACGCCGGCTAATACAGCACGGCGATGTTTGGGGGAGTGAGTAGTCATGCGAACTCCTTTTTGATTATTGTTGGGAAGCGCATCATTCATCGGTAAACACATCCGAAATCCAGGTCTTCACCTCGGCTTCGGCACCCATCTCGACATAGCGCTGGGCCTGCGCGTCGTACAGCGGGAATTCCAGTTCATCAGCAATGCTCGGATCGCCGGTCCGGGCGAAGTTGCTCCATATGGTCATCATCTGCTCGATCACCGCATCATCGGCGGCATCGAAGCCGGCCGAGGCGAAAATGTCTGCCGGATCGCCCTGGGAGCCAGTGACGCCATTGCCGTTCAGGTCACCTATTACCAATGACTGCCCAGTGGCCGGGTCGATGACCAGCCCCAGCAGGTAGTGGGTGATGACGCTTTCCGGCATGTTGAACAGGTAGGCCAGCTCCGCGGCGTGATAGGCGGTCACGCCTTGGGCCTTCCAGCCGGCGGGCTGCTGGCTGAAGTGCATGGCATACTGCGGCGCTGTATTCAGCCCGGCCATCCAGGGGAATACCTCGAGTACGGTTGCGATGGGCTCTTCGGTGTCGTTGGTGTTGACCAGAAACATGAAAGGCACATCGTTCTGCTGGGCGCTTTCGAAGGCCTCACGTTCGCTGTAGGGCTGGTAGTGGTTGTCGATGTTGGTATAGGGCACCAGCGCCGCCCCGGCCTGCATCACCTGCAGCCAGCTGCGCTCGCGCATTTCTTCCAGCGAGGCAGCCTGCAGCCGTTGCTGGAGTTGCACGCCGATGGCCTCGGCACTGGCCAGGGTGCGGGTGTCCGGATGCAGAGTACCGCTCTGACTGATAGCCCGGTGGAACAGCCCGGCGGCCTGGGGTGAGGACATCAGCGACAGAACCTTGCGGCCGCCACCGGACTCGCCAAAGATGGTCACATTTCCCGGGTCGCCGCCGAATGCCTCGATATTGGCCTGTACCCACTTCAGCGCGGCAACCAGGTCCATCTGACCGTAATTGCCGGAGCCGCCATAACCACTTTCCGCGCTCAGATCGGGGTGGGCGATATAGCCGAACGGCCCGAGCCGGTGGTTGACCGAGACCTGGACTATGCCCTTGCTCGCCAGCGCCTTGGGGTTGTTGAAGGGGTGGGTGTTGCTGGTCAGAGCGGTGAAGCCGCCGCCATGGAACCAGACCATGACCGGCAGGCCCTCGGCGTTCTTGGGGGCGGTGATGTTGAGATAGAGTGAGTCTTCGCTCATGCCGCCTTCGCCGAAGCGCTCCAGGCCCGGGTTCTGAGCGGCCTGGTCACTCCAGGCGATGGCGTCGCGAGTCCCGCTCCAGGGCTCAGCCGGCTGCGGCGCACGCCACCGCAGGTCGCCCAGGGGCGGTTGGGCGTAAGGAATACCGAGAAACTGCCAGGTATTCTCGTCAGCTTCGAAACCACTCAATTCACCACCAGCGGTCTGCACCAGATGGCGCGTGCTGGTGGCGCGGGTGAAATGCTCCAGAGCAGCATCGGCGGCGGTGACGGTGCGTGGGCGCGTGTCGGTATCGCTGAAGGCACCGGCAGCCTCAAGTGCCTCCAGCAGTGGAGTCAGGCTGGCGCGGAAAGCGGCCGGCGTCTGATCGAAATCGATCTGCGCCGCTTGCAGGGATACAGCATCGCGGATGGTATCGGTGAGCTGAATGCCATTGTTGAGGTGCCCATCGGCATCCAGCGACTGCAACAGGATGAGCTTGTTGGTCACGCGTTGGTCGGTTGCTGATTCTGCTCCCTCGGTAACGCTCAGCGGAGTGAGTACCTCCGCCCCCTTGGCTGAGCCCAGTGACAGATCGCCGATGGCAAAGCTGATGGTTTCTCCTGCTCGGTAATGGAATGCACCTTGCTCGTCCGTGGTTGCCGCAGCGGTCTTGGTACCTTGGTAATCCAGCCCGGCAACGGCGCTGTCGATAAAGCTGCCGGTGAGCACTTCGGGTTTCGAGGAGGAGGAAGACGAACCACCGAAGCAGCCGTTGAGTGACAAGGAAAGCAAGGAAACGGCCAATACAACCGAACGATTGCCTGGTCTGAACATGCAATACATGAAATTTAACTCCATTATTATTTTTTTAAGCCTTTCGAGCATTCTCCTTCTGCGGGAGCCTGCTGCGAGTTCACATCTACTGTGTAACGAAAGGGTACTGCGTCCCTGAGCGGGGACGCAGGGCAGTATAGGCAGGGAGTTTTGAGACGTAACAGGGATTAGTTATTGGTTGGTGTGGTTTGTGTAATTGTTTTGACGGGGTGAGTAATTAATGTATTTGCATTATCGAGACATAATTTATATATGTCTTTGCTGGTGTAGAGCACTTGCCGCTACTTTTTCCTGACGAAATTGAATCATCGCCTGGCAGAAGGTTGCCGCTCCGGATGTGACCCCTGATTCACATTAGGAATGAACAGTCATTTTCATTTTGACTACCGAAAATCGAATTTCAATCGGGTTAGAAGAGCTGGCAAGGTTGGATGCAGAGAAGGTGTCTCGCTCAGGTACTGCAGAGCGAGACAAAGCGCATAGCTTTCGATGCCTTCGTTGGGTTGCCTGATACCGGCATTGGAGTACTGGATCGCCCGTACACCGAGGCGACCCTTTTCGTTCAACGCATAGCGAACAACTCCTGGTGGAAGTGCTGATGCACTGGGAAACCCTGCGCGGCAAAATCCCGCCGCAATGCCTCCCCAAAGCCTGCTGGGCCGCAGAACCAGATGCTTGCCTCGCGCCATTCTGGCACGCTGGTGCGGATACGTTCTGCCGTCAGATAACCATCGCGGGCGTCAACCAGTACGTGCAAACGCACGTTCGCATGGTTGGCATCGTCGACCAGTTGGGCCAATGCCTGTTCATCTACTTCTGCAGTGCTATGGAAAAAGTCTACCGGCTGAGCGTTATCCGGGTGACTGGTCAGGTACTGCATGCGGGCGATGAAGGGCGTCACCCCAATACCACCACCAATCCAGATCTGTCGTGGACGGGGGTCAGCAAAGGTGAAGCAGCCGTAGGGTCCCTCAACCGTTACGGATTGACCGGTTTTCAAACGCTGATGCAGGGTGCGGGTATGGTCGCCCAACGCCTTGACTACAAAACTGATGCGCGGATCACTGGGGCGCCAGTCGGATGCAATGGTGTAGGGGTGAAAACCTTCTTTTGCATCCGAAGTGACAAAGGCAAATTGGCCAGGCTGGTGCCCCGGCCAGTCAGGCACACGGGTCTCCACCGCCAGCGTCTTGACGCCGGCATAGTAATGCAAGCCGGCAATGTAGCCCTGCACCTGCCGTTGTGCGCCCACCCGACCCAGCAGCACGATCACCGCAGACCAGCTGCCGGCAGCGAGCAGCAGGGCCGTCAGCCATCCGACCGGCGAGCCCCAGTAGCTGAACTTGAGCAGCACCAGGGTGTGTGCCACCAATACCAGATAGATGGCCGCCAGCAGGCGGTGTGTCAGATGGAACAGACGATAGGGAAAGCGCTTGATCAATGCCAGGGCGATCAATAACACGGCACCATAAAAGGCCCACTCGCCGAGACTTTCAGCGAGCCCACGCTGGCTGGTCAGAAATGCCTGCAACGGCTGCTCCAGAACACCGGCCCCTTTCTGCGGACGCTCAAGCCAGCCCCAGCCCACTGCCCATTTCGGCCCTTTGGCAGCCAGCCAATGTATAACAGAGATCACCAGCGCGCCGATGCCAAGCCATTTATGCAGCCGGTACATCTTGTCGAGCCCGTCCAGTCGAGACTCCAGCCAGCGGTGCCGCAGGGCCAGCAGCATGGCGATGCTCATGCAAGCCATGGCCAATACGCCCGTCAACTGTACCAGCGTATTGCGCCAGGGGAAGAACCCGGTCCGCCCGAACAGGCCAGGCTCGGCAAGCAGCCAGAGGATGGCAAGTAGCACTAGAGTCAGCCAGAACACCCATTTCAGATTACGCATATCAGCCCCTGCTGAATCAGTCTTTGAGTCACTCTATTGAACTTCACCGGCGAGCATCGCGCCCTGATATGCATCAACTAGACTGAAGGCAGGCTCGAGGGGAAATATATGCAGGAAGGTATAAGTGCTTTGGTGGTCATGGGAGTGACCGCCTGCGGCAAGAGCACCATTGCCGAGGCCATCGCCCAAGGCGCTGGCGGTGTCCACATTGAAGGCGATTTATTCCATAGCCCTGCCAACATTGAGAAAATGCGCGGCGGTATTGCATTGGATGATGACGATCGCGCGGAGTGGCTCCGACAGCTCGGTGAACTGCTGATCAGCGCGGTAGCGGCGGGGCAGAAGCCGGTGTTGAGTTGTTCGGCATTGAAGCGTCGTTACCGGGACCAGCTGCGCACGGCTGTTCCAGAGCTGGGGTTCGTGTTTCTGGATATTGATCAGGCAGAAGTGCAACGGCGTTCTGCTGCGCGCAAGGGGCACTTCATGTCCCAGAGCCTGATCAGCAGCCAATTCGCTACCCTGCAAAGGCCGGATAACGAACCACGGGTATTGAGTGTGGATGCGACCCTGCCGGTGGCCGAGATCAGCCAGCAGGCGGTTGACTGGTGGAAGGCCAACGGCTGACGTTAGCCAGGGGTTCATTCACCAGGCCGATGTCACCCGCACAGGGTTATTGATTCATCAGGCTTTATCTGGACGTTGCGCGCTACGCACGGCTACTCTCGGTCTCTTGATAAAAATCACAATATTTCTCAGGAGCAACCGATGAGCGAAGTGACCACCGAGTTGAGTGGCAGCGTACTCACTATCACTATCTCCCGTCCGGAAAAGAAAAACGCGCTGACCAATACCATGTATGGGGCGCTGGCCGATGCGCTGGAACGGGTCGAAGCGCAAGCCGATATCCGGGTCGCGGTCATTCAGGCAGATGGCGAAATCTTTTCCGCCGGTAATGATCTGGGTGAATTCACAGATCAGTCCACCGGCAACGGCCCGGCGGTGCGTCATGTTGAGCGATTCCTGCGGAACATTGTTAGCGCCAGCAAGCCGGTGATCGCTGCGGTGCAGGGCAAGGCGGTCGGCGTGGGCACCACCATGCTGCTGCATTGCGACATGGTCCTGCTGGCCGACGATGCCCAGCTGATCGCGCCCTTTATCAATCTCGCGTTGGTGCCTGAGGCGAGCTCCAGTCTGCTTATGCCGCTGCGTATCGGCCACGTGCGGGCCTTCGAGATGTTCGCGCTCGGCGAGCCCATAGTGGCGGCCGATGCATTGGCCTGGGGACTGGCCAATCGTGTGGTCAGCCGTGACCAGTTGCGCACGGAGACCCAGCGGCTGGCAGCCCTGGTAGCGAGCAAACCAGCTGGTGCACTGGCACTGGCCAAGGGGCTGATGCGTAACACCGAACAGGTGCTCGAGCATATGGGGCGGGAAAGTCGCATTTTCTCTTCCCAGCTGCGCAGCGAAGAGGCCAAGGAGGCGTTTCTGGCGTTCGCTGAGAAGCGCCAACCGGATTTCAGCCGGGTGAGTAAAGGCTGAGGACTAGGTTCCTTTCTGCAACAGCTCCAGGCGAATCTTGCCAATCGCCGCCATGGGATTGAGCCCCTTGGGACAGACCCAGGCGCAGTTGCCGATGGTGCGGCAGCGGAACAGGCTGAAGGGATCTTCCAGCCGTTCCAGCCGCTGCGTGGTGGCCTGGTCGCGACTGTCGACGATGAAGCGCCAGGCTTGCAGCAGACCGGCGGGGCCGACGTATTTTTCCGGATTCCACCACCACGACGGGCACTGAGAAGAGCAGCAACCGCAGAGGATGCACTCATAGAGCCCGTCCAATTTGGCGCGTTCTTCGGGCGATTGAAGGTATTCCGTGGTGGGTGCGGGGTCATGATTGATCAGCCACGGCTGAATGCTGTGGTACTGCTCGAAGAACAGACGCTGATCTACCACCAGGTCACGGATCACCGGCATGCCGGGTAAGGGGCGAATGATCAGCTTGCTGTCGTTGCCCACTACATCGGATACCGGGGTGACGCAGGACAGCATGTTCTTGCCATTGATGTTCATACCATCCGAGCCACACACGCCCTCCCGACATGAGCGCCGGAACACCAGGGTCTGATCGGTTTCGTGCAGATGCTCCAATACGTCCAGCACCATGCGATCCCGGAACTCGTCAGGCACCGAGAATGACTGCATCCGGGGCTGCCGCACTTCATCGGGATGATCGCGGTAGATCTGTACATCGATCATGGTGGACGCTCCTCGGTGAGTTGAAGAGGGCGCCACTTCTGATGGCCCCGGTTCTACTTGAGTATAGACCGGAGCCATCCGTTGCCGACACGCAGCGGTTTGCAGTATGGCACTCTCAGCGCAAGGCGATCTGCGCCTGGGTTTCCAGCTCTGTTTTCAATGCTGGTTCGAGTTTCAGCTGGCGTGCCAGTTCGTCGAGATAGGCGCGCTCCATATAGCTTTCCTCGTCGACCATGATGATGCTGGCCAGATACATTTCCGCGGCGATTTCCGGGGTCCTGGCTGATTGCGCAATATCGGCGGGATCCAATGGCTTGCGCAGTTCCTGATCGAACCACTGCTTGAGCTGCGGGTCGCCGGTCAGCTTGGCGACTTCGCCATCGATCAGCTCTCGCTCGCGATCATCGACATGGCCGTCGGCCTTGGCCGC
>JASJKW010000106.1:0-2505 GCA_037621305.1 Pseudomonas sp. | reverse complement strand
GGATGTCTATCTGGCCACCTTGAAGCAGCACATTGATGAGCTGGAACGCGACCTGCCAGCCGAACAACAGCAAACGCTGGCGGTGTTCCCATGACCGGCACCCCGGCACTGCAATTCGATGCAGCCAGCCTGATCCTGCTGAATATCATCATGGCCAGCATGATGTTCGGCGTGTCGCTGTCTTTGCGGCTGACGGACTTCAAGCGCATCGCCCTGGCACCTGTCGCTCCGCTGGCCGGCATGCTCGCGCAGTTCGTGTTGCTGCCGGCCGCTACCTGCCTGTTCACCTGGGCACTGAATATCGACCCCGAGCTGGCACTGGGCATGATCCTGGTCGCGGCCTGCCCCGGCGGCAGCTTCTCCAATGTCATGACCTGGCTGGCCCAGGGCAATGTGGCAGTCTCCATCAGCATGACGGCGGTATCCAGTCTCGCCGCCACCGTCCTGACGCCGCTGAACTTCGCCTTCTATGGCTGGCTCAACCCGCATACCCGGGAGTATCTGACCCAGATCAGCCTGGAACCCGGCAGCATATTGACCCTGGTGTTATTGGTACTCGCACTGCCCATGGTGCTGGGCATGCTCACCGGGCGTCGGCTACCCGGCTTGGTGGCACGCAGCGAGAAACCCCTGCGCATCATCTCGCTGCTGGTGTTCATCAGCTTTGTCGCCATCGCTTTCAGCAAGAACGTCGACCTGTTCATCGAGCGTTTTCACAGCTTCTTCTGGCTGGTGGTGTGCCATAACCTGCTGGCGCTACTGCTTGGTTATGGCATGGCCCGGCTGTGCCGCTTGCCGGAAAGTGACCGCCGCGCGGTCACTCTGGAAGTCGGCATTCAGAACTCGGGGCTGGCGCTGATCATTCTCTTCACCTTTTTCCCCGATGCCGGCGGCATGTTGCTGATCACCGCCTTCTGGGGCGTCTGGCATCTGGTCAGCGGACTGACGCTGTCGCAATTCTGGGCTCGCCGCCCACTGCCAGCCGATGACCCTGCTGTGCAACCCCCGCTGCCCAAGGAGCAATACACATGACCCAGCGCATCCTCATTACCGGCGCCGCCGGCTATATCGGCCATCAACTGGGCAATCGCCTGGCCGGCGATCTACAGGTCATAGGAACCGATTTACGTAGTCGCGATGATGTGGCTTTTCCCATCCATATATTGGACATACGTGACGCCGGGCTGACTGAACTGCTGCAACGTGAGCACATCACCCATGTGGTACATCTGGCCTCGGTGCTGCAGGCCTCGAAGGATCGCCGCCGAGATTACGACATCGACGTCAACGGCACCCGCAACGTGCTCGATTGTTGTATCAAGGCCGGCGTTCAGCACCTGACCATCACCAGTTCCGGCGCCGCCTACGGCTACCACCCTGATAACCCGGCGTGGATCGATGAGCAGGACGCCCTGCGTGGCAACCCCGAGTTTGCCTATTCGGATCACAAACGGCTGGTTGAGGAAATGCTCGCCGAGTACCGCCAACAGCATCCTGAGCTGCAGCAGCTGATTTTTCGCCCCGGCACCGTACTCGGCGCCGACACCCGCAATCAGATCACCGAGCTGTTCATGGCACCGCGTATTCTCGCCCTCAAGGGCAGCGACTCGCCGTTTGTATTCATCTGGGACCAGGATGTGATCGGCGCCATGGAAATGGGCCTGCGCCAGAGCAAGACCGGCATCTACAATATGGCCGGCGACGGCGCGCTGAGCATGCGGGAGATTGCCGCCCGGCTGAACAAACCGTTGCGCAGGCTGCCTGTCTGGCTGGTGAAAATCGCCCTGAAAATTGCTCAGTGGCGTGGCAAACCCACCAGCCCGGCGCAGGTGAAGTTTCTGCAATACCGGCCAGTATTGAGTAACCGGCGGCTCAAGGAAGAGTTCGGCTATCCGCTGGGCAAGACTTCGGCAGAAGCCTTCGAGTATTTCGTAGAGAGCAGCGGAGCACGCAGAACATGATCGACCCCTGGCTGTGGATCGGCCTGTTTGTACTCATTTCCTATACCATCGAAGCCATCACCGGATTCGGCAGTCTGGTCATCGGCCTGTCACTGGGTGCTCTGTTACTGCCGCTGCCGGAACTGCTGCCGGTGATGGTACCTCTCAACGTGTTGATGAGTGGTTTTCTGGCGTGGCACAACCGGCAACATATCGACCGGGCGCTGTTATCCAAGGTCATTCTGCCACTGATGCTCGGCGGCACGCTGATCGGCTTCATGCTGTACAACTGGCTCGCCGCCGACCTGCTGAAATTGCTGCTCGGCCTGCTGATCATCTGGTTCGCCACCCGGGAGCTATGGCGTATCCAACGCGGCACCACAGTACCCGCCCATCCCCTCTGGCTCAGCCGCCTGCTGACTTTCGGCGCTGGTATCACCCACGGTCTGTTCGCCTCCGGCGGTCCGCTGCTGGTCTATGCCATGGCCGGCACCACGCTGGACAAGAGCCGGCTGCGCGCCACCATGTTGTGCGTGTGGTTCTCGCTCAATACCAGCCTCAGCAT
>JASJKW010000105.1:0-5277 GCA_037621305.1 Pseudomonas sp. | reverse complement strand
CACCCGCTGGGTATTTATTGCCATCAAGCAGTACAAGACGGCAGCATCCGCCAAAGCCTTTCTGGCCGCAGTACGCAAGGCTGCACCCTTCCAGATTCGCACTATCCTCACAGACAACGGTAAAGAGTTCACCGACCGGCTGTTTGGCAGTCGCAGCCGTCAGCCGACGGGAGAGCACGAGTTTGACCAGTTGTGCCAAAGCCTGGGCATTGAACATCGACTGACCAAACCCAAGACACCACAGACCAACGGCATGGTCGAACGTTTCAATGGGCGGCTCAGCCAGGTGCTACGCTCGCACCAATTCAATAGTGCCGAGGACCTGGGCAAGACACTGCACCGGTTTGTATGGCTGTACAACCACCATTTGCCGCAAAAGGCTCTGGGGCATCAAGCTCCGGTGCAAGCCCTCAAGGTTTGGAGGATGAAAGCTCCTGATTTATTCGTCAAGAACGTGCGCAATCATCCGGGACCCGACAGTTAGTTAGTTAGTTAGATTTATCAAGAAGCAGTTTAACCACGGCTTTGGCTTTGCGAGCAGCGTGCAGATCTCCAAGAACGTGAGCCTGAATAATCGCCCCTTCAAGCAACATAGCAATTGTTTCAGAGATTTGAACTATCGATTCTCTGGACGTTATGACAAGTGAAGTGTGGTGTGTGATCCATCGCAGCATAGCCTCTTTGTTTCGGGCGCAAAGCTTATGTATATCATGATCCGGATTGCTGAATTCGGCGCTGACATTAATGAAATAACAACCCAAGAAAAGTGGCTTGGATTGATCGAGACCCTGAAACAGATCGTCAAAAGCATCAAGCATGGCATACAAGGCGTCCCTACCTGGCGTCGCTTCGTGCAAACGCAAATCGAGCCAAGAGAAATACTGCTGATCACAATATTCGACGGTCGCAGCAATTAGATCTTCCTTGCTGGAGAAATGGTTATATAGCGTTTTCTTGGCAATGCCGGACTCTTCAAGTACCCGATTGATGCCAACAGCATGAATGCCGTACTTATAAAAAAGGTTAAAGGCAGTTGCGACTAACTGTTCTTTTTTGTCCATGATGTTATTCATCGTTGTGAGGATTCATACGCGACATGTTGACACAAGGAGACAGGGTTGTCTACAATCCCTCAAGGAGACCGATCTGTCTCTTTCTTTGCAATTTCCTTGAGGCTTCTTTTATGAACACGACAACAGCGGCTTCCGCACAACAGCCCTCCGTCATCTATGATCTAGTCACGATAGGTTCCGGTTCGGCGGCTAGAGCCGCAGCGAACGAAGCACGTAGGCTCGACAAAACAGTCGCCATGATCGAACAGGGGTTGGCAGGAGGGACCTGTCTCAATGTAGGATGCGTTCCTTCAAAGACGTTGCTTGCGGCGGCTTCTGCTCGCATGTCTGCTGCGCATGGGAAGTTCCCAGGTATAGCGACCTCGGCCGGGCCTGTCGACTTGTCTTTGCTTGTCAGAGATCAAGATCAAATGATCGGGCACTTCCGGCAGTCTTTCCATGTACAAGCACCCAAGGATGCAGGTATTGCGGTATTTCGCGGCAAGGCGACCTTTGTAGCGTCAGATGAGCCAGATATCGTAGCGCTCGTCGTCGCGGACTCAGACGGAAACACAAACCTGGTGTACGCCAAGCAGGTACTGATCGCCAGTGGGGCAGCGCCATTCATTCCTTCCATTCCTGGCCTCAGTGAGGTGGACTTTCTCACTTCCGGCTCGGCCATGTCCCTTGAGCAGGTGCCTGAGTCCATGCTGGTCGTCGGCGGCAATGCGATCGGTCTGGAGCAAGGTCAATTGTTCGCTCGACTGGGCAGCAAGGTTGAAGTGGTCGAGATAGCTCCTCGAATTGCACCGTTCGAGGATCCCGCGATTTCTGCGGCACTGGAGCAGGCGCTGTCAGCGGAGGGCATCATGTTCCATACTGGCGCCAATCTGACAAACGTCGTACCACACGAGAGCGGGGTGCTTGCAACTGTCGTCGCCGAAGGACGTACTCAGCAAATTTTCGCCCATAAGATTCTCATAGCGACGGGGCGCCGTCCGGCAACTGAAGGACTCAACTTGGATGCTGTCAATGTGTCCAGGGGCGATCGAGGCGAAATAATTGTGGACGAACATCTGCGAACCTCAAATCCTCGCATCTGGGCAGCGGGCGATGTCACTGGTATGGCTCAATTAGTGTATGTCGCTAGTGCGCAGGGGACCGTGGCCGCGAGCAATGCTCTGGGCAACGAGCCTCGGTCCCTAGACTACACCGCCTTGCCCCGCGTCATTTTCACGTCGCCCGAGATGGCTGCTGTCGGCATGACTCCTATGCAGGCTGAGGCGGCCCAAATTGCCTATGATGTTCGTGAAATTCCGGTTTCCTTTGTTCTACGTGCTATTGTAAGTCGTCACGACAAAGGGATAATCAAGATGATATCCGAGCGTGAGACAGGAAGGATTCTGGGTATTCATATGGTAGGCGAATCTGCTGGAGAGGTTATTGCAGCTGCAACCTATATTATCTCCGCAGGACTTACGGTTGACCAACTTGCAAAACAGTGGTCTCCGTACTTCACTATGGCGGAGTCGCTTAAAAACGTAGCAAGCAGTGCGCCAACTTTGGAAGATTCGGCTAATGGCTAAATCTTATTATTACTATGCGCTTAAATTTCAAGGGATCGTTTCAGGGTAAAGTTTCCTGATGTGAGCATGTTTGAGTTTTTTGCTATGGCGGGATCGCTCAATGGGCTTCCCGCCTTTTTTGTGGTGAATCATTAAAGAATTTGCCGATCTTGAATATATGCATAAAAACTCAGGGGGTGCCGTTCAGTCTGTTGACGAGAAAGATAGGATTCTTTTACTGAGAAATTCCCGTCAGAACTTCAATTTATCTTCTCTAAATTTGAAAGGTTGTCAGGCAATTCATGCGCGATGAGTAGACACGCTGGCCTGCTTCAGTGCCCCCGAGTACTGCGACCAGAAGGAAAGGGGTTATTCGTTTCATAGTTCGATTTCCTGCTGTGGGCTACTGCTTCGCAGCCGCCGTCACCGCCGAGGACGCGCTTAAGGCCAAGGCCATTTCCTGGGTCATGGTGGGCGGTCTCGCGGGCGCCATCATCGGGCCGCAGTTGGTGATCTTCACGCGCGATGCGGTAGCGGGCACGCCCTACGTTGGCAGCTTCCTCAGCCAGGCGCTGCTGCCGCTGATCGCCTTGCCGATCCTGCTGATGCTGCGCACGCCGAGCCAGACCCAGGCCGAAGCAGTCGCCGATAGCGGTCGGACGGTGCTGCAGCTCTTGGCGATGCCGCGCTATCTGCTGGCCGTGGCTGCGGGCGTGGTGTCCTATGGGGTGATGGCGTTCGTGATGACGGCCGCGCCGGTGGCGATGGTCAACCACGGGCATTCGGTGGACAACGCCGCCCTAGGAATACAGTGGCACCTGCTGGCGATGTTCGGGCCGAGCTTTTTCACAGGACGACTGATGGTGCGCTACGGCAAGGAGCGCGTGACCGCCGTCGGCATGGTGCTGCTCGCCGCCTCCGGGGTGGTGGCCCTGGGCGGGCTCGGCCTGTCCCACTTCTGGGGCTCGCTGGCGCTGCTGGGCATCGGCTGGAACTTCAGCTTCATCGGCGCGACGGCGATGGTCACCGATTGCCACACCCCGGCCGAGCGCAGCAAGGCGCAGGGCATGAACGATTTCTTCGTCTTCGCCGCCACGGCGGCCGTGTCGTTCCTCGCGGGATCGATCCTGCACAGCTCGGGCTGGCAGGCGGTCAACTGGATGATCTTCCCGGCCCTGGCGCTGATCCTGGTGCCGCTGCTGTGGCAGGCCGCGCGAAAGCCGGCGCTGCCAGCTCCGGTCTGATCGGAGCGGTGCAAGAGGCGCTCCGCGCAGTGGGTCGCCTCGGCCGCTACAGCACCTGCTTCCACTGGCGCAGCCTCGACAGCGCGTCGTCGTAGGCGGTGGAGGTGAAGAACTGGATCTTGCGCCCGAGGGTCTTCATCGGGCTCAACGCGGGATCGAAAAGCGAGGCGTTCGAATGGTGCGCCACGCAGTCGAGCACCCGGTCCTGTCCCTCCGTGAGCATGGCTTCCAGCTCGCGAAGGTCTCTGCCCGCGAAACGGCGCTGGAAGCCGGCAGAAAGACGCTCGGCCCGCTGCGCCATCGCACTCGGCGAGTAAAAGGACGCCGAAGGTCCAGGCGTCCGATCATGCGCGAACTGCAGGATCATCGTGTTCCAGACGATGACGTCCACCAGGACCATCGCAGCGTTGGTATGCAGGCGCGGCTCCTGCCAGATCATGGCCGTGTGCCGGTAGTGGCTGGCGGGAATGGTGGCAGCTTCTACCCCGAGCTTTCGGTGGCTGGCGCGAACCTTGTCAAGGAGTTCCTGCTTCGTGGTTGGTAGTTTCATTCGGGATTTCTATTTCATCGAGACAAGGCTCGATAACCGGCGTGTCAGATATTCATCAAGTCACCAGCGCAATTACCTTGGATTGAGGAAAAGCGCTTGCCTCACCGCTGCGCTGGCGGCGCCGAGGGCTTGTGCATGATGAAGCGGGACATGTCGGTGATTTCCTGTTTGCGGATTTACGTTACTGCTGAAGCTGCTTCTGCATGGTGTTGTGGTTGTAGTAGTCGCTGGCATAGACAATCTTTCCGTTCGAAACACGGAAGAAGCTCGCGCCGAAATAACTGATGGTCGAACTGGAGGGCGACGTCCCGCCATTGCTGTTCTTGGTGGCGGTGAATTCCCACTCGATCGCCACACCATCGCCGGAGGCAACCGGCTGCGAACGGATTTTCATTTTTCGGTCGGGCAGGATTTTCATCAGAAACTGCGAGACTTCGGTAATGGCTTGAGGCCCAGTGCGGGACGCTTCATTGCTGGTATTGAAATAGACGACGTTGGAATCGAGCACTTTTTCCATCGCGTCGGTTCGCCCGCCATTCCAGGCGTCAAGGTATTGCCGGACCACCTTCACGTTCTCTGGCTCATCTGCCGCCTGCGACGTGACGCTATAGGCGAGTGAAGCCAGCCCGAGGAATATCGCTCCCAAAGCCTGCACCGGACGGCAGCGCAAGCCGTCTGAAGAACGAAGGGGCCTGAATGACAGGGCGTGCTGCATGTTGTTCATGGTCGAAATACTCCAAAAGGTGTTGAAAAAAATGGGTATCCGGAATTTCTGGTTGATAAAATGCCAAAGATGTAAAGAAGAAAATCTTTCTCAGCGGATTATCTGATTGATCCTCTTCAGCCTACTCTACTGCCAATTTTCT
>JASJKW010000104.1:0-28813 GCA_037621305.1 Pseudomonas sp. | reverse complement strand
GATCGGATCACGAATATCCCGGTCCATCTTGTTGATGAAGCTGACGATGGGCGTGTCGCGCAGGCGGCAGACGTCCATCAGAGCGATGGTCCGCGGCTCAACGCCCTTACCCCCGTCGAGTACCATCAGCGCCGAGTCCACGGCGGTCAGGGTACGATAGGTATCTTCCGAGAAGTCCTCGTGACCGGGTGTGTCGAGCAGGTTGATCATGTGGTCGCGGTAGGGGAACTGCATCACCGAGGTGGTGATGGAGATGCCGCGCTGCTTTTCCATTTCCATCCAGTCGGACGTCGCGTGGCGATCGGACTTGCGCGATTTTACCGTGCCAGCCACCTCGATCGCCTTGCCCATCAGCAGCAGACGTTCGGTAATGGTGGTCTTACCCGCATCCGGGTGAGAGATGATGGCGAAGGTGCGGCGCTTGGCGACTTCTTTCTCGATGTTGGACATGTAGCCTGTTCGGTTTCTTGCTGTGGCGAGGAGACCGTGACCGGTGTCGGTCGGCTCCGGGCGAGGATAAATGGGAATCGGCGCGTATTGTGGCTGATTTGCTTGGTTATGACAAAGCAAAATGCCCGTCTTGCCCCGCTACGCGCCGCTCAGAATGCCTCAGGGTTTGCGCCATTTGCTGCGGATATCCATGAAATCCTGCAGCATCGCAGCGGCACCGGCCCTGAGCTGCAATCCGAGTTTGGTGCGGCGCCAGAGAACGTCATCGGCGGTGAGTGCCCATTCGGTCTGAATCAGATAATGCACTTCCCGTGCATAGAGATCGGCGCCGAAATGACGACCCATATCATCCATGCTTCGCGCTCCCTTCAACAGTTCATGGGTCTGGGTGCCGTAACTGCGGGTAAAGCGTCGAGCGGTCTCGACGGGCAGCCAGGGGTAGAGTTTCTGCAGGTCGGCGAGCAGGCTCTGATGATCGCGGAAGTCTCCACCGGGCAGTATTGCATCCCGCGTCCAGGCCCGCGCCGGGCTGTTCAGGAGTTCGCACAGCTGATCAGTGGCTTCCTCGGCCAGGCGCCGATAGGTGGTGATCTTGCCGCCCAATACCGACAGCAGGGGCGGGTGCCCATGCTGAGCATGCACATCCAGCAGATAATCCCGCGAGGCGGCCTGGGCCGCTCCGCCCTCGCCATCAAACAAGGCTCTGACGCCCGAGTAGCTCCAGACAAGGTCCGCGTGCGTCAGCGTCTGGCGGAAGTGATTGTTGATCACGTGCAGCAGGTAATTGGTTTCTTCGGGAGAAATGCTGGCTGCCGCGGGGTCGCCTTGATAGTCCACATCGGTGGTGCCGATCAGCGAAAATTCCTGCTCGTAAGGAATGACGAAGACGATGCGGTTGTCTTCGTTCTGCAGAATGTAGGATTCCTCACCGTCATGCAGTCGTGGCACGACGATGTGGCTGCCCTTGACCAGTCGCAGAGCACGCCGCACCGGCGTGTCTATCACCGAGGCCAGCAGTTCACCTGCCCAGGGGCCGCCGGCATTGACCAGCGCCCGGCTGAAGTGGCGGCTGCGTTGGCCGGTCAGGCGGTCTTCCAGAACGATCTGCCACAGCCCATCCATGCGCTTGGCCTCCACGCAGGCGGTGCGGGTCTTGATCTGCGCGCCCCGCTGGGCAGCGGCCTGGGCGGTCAGCACCACCAGGCGGGCATCATCGACCCAGGCATCGGAATATTCGAAGCCACGGGTAATCTCCGGCTTGAGCGGGCTGCTCCCATCAAATTTCAGTCCAGTGGAGGAGGGCAGGGTTTCGCGGCGCGCCAGGTGGTCATACAGGAATAAACCCAGACGGATCATCCAGACCGGCCGCAAATGCGGTCGGTGGGGCAGACGAAAGCGCATCGGCCAGATGATGTGAGGTGCGTTATGCAACAGCGCCTCACGTTCTGCCAACGCCTTGCCGACCAGTCGGAACTGATAGAACTCGAGATAGCGCAGCCCGCCGTGGATCAGTTTGCTGCTGCGCGAAGAGGTGGCCGAGGCCAGGTCGCCCTGCTCGCACAGCAGTACCTTCAGGCCGCGGCCGGCTGCATCCATGGCAATGCCGCAGCCATTGACGCCCCCGCCGATGATGATCACATCATGAATGTCATCGCCGGCTGCCAGGCTGGGGCTGTGAACGGACGCGTCCCGCATATCTGATATTCCTCTGCTGAGTGGGCGATGGGTGTCGCTCAACGGATTATTGCATATTGGCGGCTCAACCTATTGACCGCGAACTCGCTTGGTTTTATGGTGCGCACCGAACGTTGACGCTGGCACGATCCATACGGCTCAAGTACTGACGACGAGACAGCAAGGCCGGTTCCCTGAAGGGACGGACTTATTGCTTTCGGCGCACGCCTTGGGAAGTAGGCGAACCAAAGTGGGGATACTGATCAGACGTTCGCACCCCCGGGTTGTGTGTTGGCTATACGTTCAGAGTCGCTTACGGAAGGCTTGTCTGCTCCTGGTCTCGTTACCGGGTTTGCGGGTACGCCTGCCTGCCCTGCATCTGATCCCAATGTCCTCACGCGGCCCGACACCAGAACATTGCTTTGGAGCCGACGCCATGAACATCAAACTGGACGAATATTTCGACCGCGACACCTTCAGCCGTATCCGTGCCCGTGCTGATCAACTTGAAACCCCCTTTCTGGTCGTTGACCTGAAAACCATCGACCGTGCCTATGATGAGCTGGTGGAAGGTTTTCCGTACGGCAAGATCTATTACGCCGTAAAAGCCAATCCGGCCAACGAAGTGCTGAGCCTGTTGCAGAACAAGGGTTCCAATTTCGACATCGCCTCCATCTATGAGCTGGAGAAGGTGCTGGCATTGGGCGTCCAGCCGGAGCAGATCAGCTTTGGCAACACCATCAAGAAGTCCAAGGACATTCGCGCTTTCTACGAGAAGGGCGTGCGTCTGTACGCCACTGACTCGGAAGCGGATCTACGCAATATCGCCAAGGCTGCACCGGGTTCCAAGGTCTATGTACGTATCCTGACCGAAGGTTCCACTACTGCTGATTGGCCGTTGTCGCGCAAGTTTGGCTGCCAGAGCGATATGGCCATGGACCTGCTGGTACTGGCCCGTGAGCTGGGTCTGGTGCCTTATGGTGTGTCCTTCCATGTCGGTTCGCAGCAGCGCGATATCGGTGCCTGGGATGGCGCCATCGCCAAGGTCAAGGTGATCTTCGAGCGGTTGAAGGAAGAAGATGGCATCGTCCTCAAGATGATCAACATGGGTGGCGGCTTCCCAGCCAACTACCTGACCAAGACCAACACCCTGCAGACCTATGCGGAAGAGATCACCCGCTTCCTGCACGAGGATTTTGGGGACGAGTTGCCGGAGATCATTCTCGAACCGGGTCGCTCGCTGATTGCCAACGCCGGGATTCTGGTCAGTGAAGTGGTACTGGTATCGCGCAAATCCCATACCGCACTGGAGCGCTGGGTGTTCACCGACGTGGGCAAGTTCTCCGGTCTGGTGGAAACCATGGATGAGGCGATCAAGTTCCCGATCTGGACCGACAAGCGCGGCGAACTGGAAGAAGCCGTTATCGCCGGTCCGACCTGCGACAGTGCCGATATCATGTACGAGAACTACAAATACGGCCTGCCGCTGAATCTGGCCATCGGGGATCGCATGTACTGGCTGTCCACTGGCGCCTACACCACCAGCTACAGCTCGATCGAGTTCAATGGCTTTCCGCCGTTGGAGGCGTTTTACATCTGACAGCGTCTGCGTTGTACGAAAAGGCCCGCATCAAATCGATGCGGGCCTTTTCGTTTGCGGCCGGGAAATCACAAGGCGCAGCCAATCGGCCTGCATTCCTGCACTCGGGGTAGCAGTTTGACGTGAGCGCACGTGCAAACTAGCCTCGAACCATACTCGGTTCACCTGAGGCCATCATCATGCTTACCCAGTCCGTAAGAGATACCATCAAGGCCACCGTACCGGTTCTGGCCGATCACGGCGGAGCCATCATCGTCCGCTTCTACCAGAACATGCTCGGCGAGCATCCTGAACTGAAAAACGTCTTCAATATGGCGCACCAGCAGAAAGGGCAGCAGCAGGAAGCCCTGGCCCGTGCGGTGTATGCCTATGCCGCTAACATCGATGATCCGCTGAGTCTGGATGCCCTGTTGCAGGGTATTGCTCACAAGCACGTCAGCCTGGGCATCCAGCCGGATCAGTATGCGATTGTCGGCAAGCATCTATTGGGTGCCATCAAGGAAGTACTTGGTGCGGCGGCCACCGACGACATCATGCATGCCTGGGAGCAGGCCTACGGTCAGCTTGCCGATGTGCTGATCGGCATGGAGCGCGCGTTGTATCAGGCCAGTGCTTCCACACCCGGCGGCTGGAATGGCTGGCGCGAATTTATTGTGCGTGAAAAGAACCCCGAAAGTGAGGAAATCACCTCCTTCGTGCTGGAGCCGGGGGATGGTCAGCCAGTGGCCAATTTTGAGCCCGGACAATACACCAGCGTGGTGGTGCAGGTGCCCGCGCTGGGTGTAGAACAGATTCGCCAGTACAGCCTGTCTGATGTGCCCAACGGACGCACCTATCGGATTTCGGTCAAGCGCGAGTCCGGTAACGAGGATCAGCCGCCCGGCTATGTATCCAACCTGTTGCATGAGCACGTGCAGGTCGGTGACCGTATTCGCCTGGCCGCACCCTATGGCAACTTCTTCATCGATGTGAACGCCACCACGCCGGTGGTACTGATCAGTGGTGGTGTGGGCCTGACGCCGATGATCAGCATGCTCAAACGGGTGCTGCAATCACCGGACCAGCGCCCGCTGGTATTTGTGCACGGTGCGCGCAATGGCCGGGTGCAGGCGATGAAAAGCAAACTGCGCCAGGCTGCCGCCGAGCATGACAATTTCCACCTGATCATGTTTTATAACGAGCCGTTAGCCAGCGACCAGGTCGGACAGGATTTTGATTTCGAGGGGTTTGTCGACGTCAAGCGCATAGCCGACCGGATTCTGTTGGAGGAGGCCGACTACTACATCTGCGGACCGGTGCCCTTCATGCGGATGCAGCACGATGCGC
This sequence comes from Pseudomonas sp., assembly GCA_037621305.1. Lineage (GTDB taxonomy): Bacteria > Pseudomonadota > Gammaproteobacteria > Pseudomonadales > Pseudomonadaceae > Halopseudomonas. The sequence continues at coordinate 23,763 of JASJKW010000104.1, read as the reverse complement.
TGATGAATCTGGGCGTGGGGGAGGCGCGTATCCACTACGAGGTGTTCGGTCCGGATCTGTTTGCTGAGCAGCGCTGAGGTTTGTTCGAGCGTTCTGTGTACGGGGTGATGCTCTTTGGTAGCCGGTTCATTTTCGACGGTTTTGGCAGGAACCTGGAAGAAGATATGGGAGAGAACCGGGTCAGTAATATAGGCAAGCTCTTCCTGGCTCATGAGCTAGACCTTCCAAATACGCCATCCGACGACTTTAATGCATATCGAAAGACCTATCTGAGCGGACTGGGAGCTGACTTTGATGCATCTCTCGGCATTCAGGTCGGCGGCAACCTGAATCGGGCTGTCTCGGAGGTTACCGATATCCCCGGTGATATCGCTGGCGACCAAGCGCTCAAGGGAGCGAGAGATGACCTGGCCGGGCGCAGCTGGCGGACCTTGGCGAGCGGGAAGAACAGCTTTATCAGAGCCAGTTTGTCGAGACATCCAGGCTGACCAGACTGTTCAGGGTGCGGCAGAAACCGCTGGCTGCTTGCTGACCAAGCTTCCATGGTCACCGGCCCGCAGGCGAAGAGATCCACTGCGATGTCAGCGCTGCCCGCTGTATGTACTTCCGGTGTACCCGTGACCTGCCCGTCTCTGAATCTGTGTTGCTCGTTTTGCTGGTCCTCTGCGGGCGAATCTCGGTTCGGCGGAGGCCTACAGCAGAGAAGCTGCTTCCTCGTCGAGAATGATAGTCGCATTGGGGTGCTGCTGCAGGGCTGAAGCAGGTACGGCTTCGGTGACCGGGCCGTTGACCATCTGACGGACACACTCGGCTTTGCCCTTGCCACTGGCGATCAGCAGGATGGATTTGGCCTGCATGATGTTCTTGATGCCCATGGTAATGGCCGTGGTGGGCACTTCCTCCAGCGAGTTGAAGAAACGCTGGTTGTCCTCACGGGTTTTTTCAGCCAGTTGGGTGAGGAAGGTTTCCCGGTCAAAGGGCGTGCCCGGCTCGCAGAAACCGATATGGCCATTGCTGCCGATGCCGAGTAGCTGCAGATCCACTGTCGCTTCACGTAGCAGGGCATTGTAGGCATCGCACTGACTCTGCAGATCGCCGCCCTCGGCACAGGGGATATGTCTGTTCTCGGTCTGAATGTCGACGTGACTGAACAGATTGTCGTGCATGAAGCGGAAATAGCTTTCCGGATGACTGCGCTGCAGGCCGCAATATTCATCCAGATTGAACGTCTGTACGTCCTTGAAGGAGATATCACCCGCTTGGTAACGCTTGACCAGATACTGATAGGTGCCCAGCGGCGTACTGCCGGTGGCCAGGCCCAGGGTGCAGCGCGGATTGCTGCTCACCAGATCGGCAATAATCTGGCCAGCGGTGCTGCTGAGCTCGTTGTAACTGTTGACGGTAATGATCTTCATGCGCTCGGGTCCTGGCTTGTGGCCTGCGGGGGAGCGCTGGATTCTACTCCGGGATCGTTACGTCGTGAAAGCGGAAATGGACTTGTTCGCCCCATGATGGGGCGAACAAAGCTCAAAGATGGTGCGTTTTCAGCTGAATTTCTGAATATTCTGCATCAGTTCTTTCAGCGCCTCGATATTGTCCTTCGGGTGTACGGCATTCTCGAAGTTGCACAGTTGCTCGAAGTTGGCCTGCACATCCTCCGGACTGAAGCCTTCATCGGGGTTGAATCCGATACCCAGCGAACGCTCCCAGCGTACCTTGCCCATCCAGCCGCCACCGACTTCGAACAGGCTGCCTGTTTCCTTGGATTGTTCGGAGCACAGGTACACCACCAGCGGGCTGACCAGCTCGGGCTTGAGCTTGTCGAATGCACCTGGCGGGAACAGGCCTTCAGTCATGCGCGTGCCGCCGGTGGGCGCGATGGCGTTGACGAAAATGTTGTTCTTGCGACCTTCGATGGCCAGGGTACGAGTCAGACCATACAGACCCAGCTTGGCCATGCCGTAGTTGGCCTGACCGAAGTTGCCGTAGATGCCGGAGGTGGACGCAGTGAAGATGATGCGACCGAAGCTCTTGTCCTTCATGTGGTTCCAGGCCGCATGGGTCACTTTGTAGGCACCTTCGACGTGGACCTTGTAGACCAGATCCCAGTCGGCGTCCGACATCTTGGCAAAGCTCTTGTCTCGCAGGATGCCGGCATTGTTGACCACTACGTCGACACCGCCGAAGGTGTCCATCGCGCACTGCACGATCTTGTCGCCATCCACCACGCTGTCCGGGTTGGCTACCGCGGTGCCGCCAGCCGCCTTGATCTCTTCAACGACCTTGAGCGCGGCCTCGCTGTTGGCGCCTTCACCCTGAGCGCTGCCGCCCAGATCATTGACTACCACCTTGGCGCCATGTTTGGCGAACAGCAGCGCATGGGCGCGGCCAATGCCGCCACCGGCGCCGGTGACGATGACTACCTTGTCTTCAAAACGGATGTCGCTCATGGAGATCTCCTTGAAAAGGCTCAGCTGAAAAAATGGAGATCAGTTTCAGACAGATGTCACGGATCGGCAAGTGCTCACAGCTGGTGAATGTTTTGTCATAACCATCACCCGCTGTGGCCCGATAAGGAAGCTCAGATCTTGAAACTGTCGACCAGCTGCTTGAGCCGACCTGCCTGGTGGGACAGCGCATCACAGTCACCGAGGGTTTCCTGGAGGTTGGCTACGCCTTTCTGGTTCAGTAGGTTGATCTGGCTGATATCCATGTTCAGAGCTTCGACCACGGTAGTCTGCTCCTCGGTGGCAGCGGCTACCGATTGGTTCATGGCATCGATCTCGCCAATCCGCTGCATCACGGTATTCAGCTGTTCCCCGGCCTGATTGGCAACGCTCACGCTTTCCGTGCTGGAGGCCTGGCTGGCCTGCATGGTGTCGACCGCGTCATGTGAGCCCTGCTGCAAGGTGGTGATCATCCGATGGATCTCCTCGGCCGACTCCTGTGTACGGTGCGCCAGATTGCGCACTTCATCAGCTACCACTGCAAAGCCTCGGCCTGCATCGCCGGCACGGGCGGCCTCGATGGCGGCGTTGAGTGCCAGCAGATTGGTCTGCGCAGAAATGCCCTTGATGACGTCAAGAATGTGGCCGATGTCTTCGGTACTGGTATTCAGTGTCTCGATCTGTTCGCGCGAGGTGTTGATGGTGTCTGACAGCGCGTTCATGGCCTGGATGGTTCTTTCCATGACCTGTTTGCCTTCGTCGGCATGCTCGCTGGCTGCGCTCGCCTGATTCGAAGCATCGGACGCATTACGGGCAATTTCCTGGGCGGCTGCACCCAGCTCGTTGATGGCGGCGGCGACGCTTTCGGTGCGCGCGCTCTGCTCATCGGAACCGGCGATCGAGGCATTGGAGGAGGTCATCACTCGTACCGCCAGATCATGTACCTGGCGCGTAGCGGAGGCCACTTCACTGATGGAAGCATGGATACGTTCGACAAATTGGTTGAACGAAGCACTCAACTCGCCGAACTCGTCCTGGCTTTCGACTGCCAGTCGGCGGGTCAGATCACCTTCGCCTTCGGCAATGTCAGCCATGGCCCGGCCCATGTTCTGCAGCGGGCGCATCAGCACCTTGATCAACAGGCTCAGCAGTACCGCAATGGCCAGCACCGCGACCAGCATGGCGATGATCGCCGAGGTGCGGAACTGGGTCAGTGGTGCCATGGCCTGGTCCCGATCAATGGACAGGCCAATATACCAATTGGCCGATGGCAATCCGGTGATGGGTGTAAAGGATAGGAGACGTTCCTTGCCATTCAACTCCACTGCCTGCAGTTGTTGTTCCAGGCGGGGCTGGTTACCGCTGTAGATGTCCCCCAGACTTTTCATAACCTGATCCTGCACTGGGGAGACCAGCACCTGACCGTCGCCGCTGACCAGAAAAGCATGACCCATACCGCCGAAGTCCACCGAGTTGATGATGCCGACCAGTGTTTCCAGGCTCAGGTCGCCGCCAGCCACGCCGATCAGTTGCCCGTTTTTACTGACAGGAGCCGCCATGGTGATGACCAGAATGCCGGTGGTGTCCTGGTAAGGTTCGGTAAGAAACAGGCCGTTGGCCTGTGCGGCACCGGTGTACCAGGGGCGTGTGCGAGGATCATAATCGTCCGGCAACTCTTCGTCTGGCGTCTGGATAAAACTGCCGTCGGCACCACCCAGATAGGTAAAGAGAAAGTTGGAGGGGAAAGCGGGTTGGTTGATCAGCTCGAGCTGGGCAGAAGGGTAATTGCGAGTAGCCAGGTTATCGGCCAGATTCTGCAACAGCAGCAGGCGACCATCCAGCCAGTTCGCTACGCTGCTAGCGGTCAGTACACCAGCCTGATCCATGGAGAATTCAAGATTGCTGCGGATCGTATTGCGTTGCAGATAATCGTTATAGAAGGCGAACAGGGAGAAGGCCAGAATGACGATGCCGCAACCGGCAAGAAGAATTTTATGACTGAATTTCAGGTTCATAGCCGCCTATTACCTTGGAGAAAACCGGTAGCCGGATGCAGAGGCGCCCGGCTGATTACTTCAAGGTGTATCGACAGCAAGACAGAAAGCTTGAGGGCCGGAGAGTACTCCGGCCTTTTCATGCGGGGAGGATGGCGCTTACACCAGTTCGATGGCGACTGCAGTGGCTTCACCACCGCCAATGCACAGCGAGGCCACGCCACGCTTGCCGCCGGTTTTCTGCAGGGCGTTGATCAAGGTGACGATCAAACGTGAGCCGGTGGAGCCGACCGGATGCCCCTGGGCACAGGCGCCGCCGAAGATATTGACCTTGCTGTGGTCCAGACCGTGTTCTTGCATGGCCAGCATGGTGACCATGGCGAAGGCTTCGTTGATCTCGTACAGATCAACATCATCCTTGCTCCAACCGGTCTTGTTGAACAGGTTGGTCATGGCGCCTACCGGGGCAATGGTGAACTCGCTCGGGGCCTGGCTCTGGGTGGCATGGCCGACGATACGGGCCAGCGGCTTGAGACCGCGCTTGTTGGCTTCGGACTCGGTCATCAAAACCAGGGCGCTGGCGCCATCGGAGATCGAGCTGGCATTGGCGGCGGTGATGCTGCCGTCCTTGGCGAAGGCCGGGCGCAGACCGGGGATCTTGTCGATATTGGCGTTGTGCGGTTGCTCATCATCTTTCACCACCACGTCGCCCTTGCGCGAGGTGACGGTCACCGGCACGATTTCGCTGTCCAGCGAGCCGTTGTCGATGGCCTGCTTGGCGCGGGTCAGAGACTCGATGGCATAGGCATCCATCTGTTCGCGGGTCAGGCCATACTGGGTGGCAGTGTCCTGAGCGAACGAGCCCATCAGCCGGCCAGTCTGAGCATCTTCCAGACCATCGAAGAACATATGGTCCTTGATTTCCCCATGGCCCATGCGCAGGCCGCTACGGGCCTTTTCAATGATGTACGGCGCGTTGGACATACTCTCCATGCCGCCAGCCAGCATGATCTGGTTGGAACCGGCCTTGAGTGCATCATGTGCCTGCATCACGGCTTTCATGCCGGAGCCGCAGAGTTTGTTGATGGTGGTGCAACCGGTGGAGGCGGGCAGTCCGGCGTTTAACGTGGCCTGGCGGGCAGGGCCTTGCTTGAGCCCGGCGGGCAACACGCAACCCATGATCACTTCCTCGACATCCGCTGGGGCGATGCCAGCCCGGGCGACGGCTTCGCGAATCACCAAAGCACCCAGGTCCACTGCCGAAACGCTCGACAGGCTTCCCTGAAAACCACCCATGGGCGTGCGAACGCCGCTGACGATAACGATGTTTTCGGACATGCCTACTCCTGAAATATGACTGATTGTTTATTTGTGGTCATCAACCGACTTTATACGCGCTTATTACCCTTATTGTCGACTGCAAAGCTTTGTATGATCGGGATACATAACTGCCATGGTCGTTCTGTCGGGCTGTCGATTTATTGAATTCAGCATCGGACATAGAGTCGTCATTTGATCCAGAAATCCAACAAAAAAGAAGGTCGCACAATGTTGAATACCAGAATTCTACCGCCCACCGAGCAGGCTCATTCCACGCCGCTGCTGATCAAGAATCTGCTGCTCTCGGGGGTTCGCTATGAAGCCTCGCAGGAAATCGTCTATCGGGACATCAGCCGTTACGACTATGCGACCTTCAATCAGCGTATCTGCCGGTTGGCCAACGCACTGACCAGTGCCGGAGTCAAGGCCGGGGACACAGTGGCGGTGCTCGACTGGGACAGCCACCGTTATCTGGAATGCATGTTCGCGGTGCCCATGCTTGGCGCGGTGTTGCATACGGTCAACGTGCGGCTGTCGCCGGAACAGATCGTCTACACCATGAACCATGCCGACGACATCATGGTCTTGGTCAACAGCGAGTTCCTGCCCTTGTACCAGGCCATCGAGTCGCAATTGACGACAGTGACGTCAACCATATTGCTGACCGATGCCGGTGACAAGAGCGCTGATCTGCGCGGGTTCGTTGGTGAGTACGAGCAGCTGTTGGCAGCGGCAGACAGTACCTACGAGTTTGCCGACTTCGACGAGAACTCGGTAGCCACGACGTTCTACACCACCGGCACCACCGGCAACCCGAAGGGTGTGTACTTCACCCATCGCCAGCTGGTGCTGCACACCATGGCCCAGGCGGGTATGCTCAATGGCCTGGGGCATGAGCAGATGATGAGCAACCGCGATGTCTACATGCCCATCACGCCTATGTTCCACGTGCATGCCTGGGGGATGCCGTATACCGCCACTCTGCTGGGCGTGAAGCAGGTTTATCCCGGACGTTACGAACCGGAGCTGCTGGTCAAGCTGATCCAGCAGGAGAAGGTGACCTACTCGCATTGCGTACCGACCATCCTGCAGATGTTGCTCAATGCCAAGACGGCCGAAGGCTACGATTTCGGCGGCATGAAAATCATCATTGGCGGCAGTGCGCTGACCCGTGGTCTGTACAAGACCGCTGGCGCTCAGGGTATCCGCCTGTCCGGCGCCTATGGCATGTCGGAAACCTGTCCGCTGATTTCCGCCGGTTACAACAATCTGCAGATCGAGGCTGGCAGTGAAGATGAGCAGATCACTCACAAGATCAAGGCCGGCATACCGGTTCCCCTGGTTGAAGCGCGGCTCATGGACGAGCAGGGCAACTTCCTGCCCCATGACGGACACACTCAAGGGGAGCTGGTATTGCGTGCACCCTGGCTGACTCAGGGCTACTTCAAGGAACCGGAAAAGAGCCGCGAGCTGTGGGCGCACGGCTGGATGCACACCGGCGACGTGGCCAGTATCGACCATACCGGCAGCATTGATATCCGTGACCGTATCAAGGACGTGATCAAGACCGGGGGCGAATGGCTTTCCTCGCTGGAGCTGGAAAGCCTGGTAAGTCTGCATCCGGCCGTGCGTGACGTGGCTGTGGTTGGTGTTCCTGATCCGCGTTGGGACGAGCGGCCCTTTGCTCTGGTCGTGGTTGCGCCAGGGCAGGAAATGAACGCCACACTGCTCGCCGCACACCTGCAACCCTTTGTTGATGATGGCCGAATCAATAAATGGGCGGTGCCGACACAGATCGCGGTGATTGATGAAATCCCCAAAACCAGCGTCGGCAAGCTGGACAAGAAACGCATTCGGGTGGAAATCGCCGGCTGGCTTGAGCAGCAGGCGCCCTGTATTTCCTCCATCTGAAACACAGCAGCGCCCCGGCCCTGTGCCGGGGCGGCTGGCCTGGGGTATCCTTCTCCGTCCACCGTAGAGGAGACTTGATGTGCCCAGCCTGAATCGACTGATCTTCATCGCCGCCGGCCTCGGCGTGCTCGTTGGCTGGCTGCTCGGTGCCATGCCGGAGGATGCAGGGCTTCGCACAGGCGTGCTCTACAGCAGTACTCTGGTAGGCAGTGTCTTTATTGGCCTGCTGAAAATGGTGCTGATTCCGCTGGTGTTCACCTCCATTGTGGTCGGTGTTGCCAGTTTGCAGGCGCACCATCAGGTGCACCGCGTCTGGATCACTACAGTGTTGTACTTCATGCTGACCACCGCACTGGCGATGGTATTGGCTCTGGTAGTGGCCAATGTCTTCAAGCCCGGTGTGGGACTGTCGCTGGACATGTTTGCTGATGCCATGGACTCATTCGAAGCGCGGCAGATGACCATGCCGGAGTTCTTTCAGTATTTCTTCAGTGGCCTGTTCAAGAATCCTTTTGAGGCCTTTGCCAACGGCGACATCCTCTCGGTGCTGATGTTCGCCATCTTCGTCGGTATCGCTCTGGTGGCCGGTGGCGAACGCTATCGCTCGGTGCTGCAATTGATGCAGGAGTTTCTTGATCTGCTGCTGCGCATCATCGGCTGGATCATGTGGCTGGCGCCGCTGGGTATTCTCGCTCTGCTGATCCGCCTGGTTGCCGAGCAGGATGTTGATCTGCTGGTCACCATGCTGGGTTTCATCGTGCTGGTCTTCGCTACCACGCTGTTTCACGGGGTCGTCACGCTGCCCGGTATCCTTTACGCGGTGACCCGCAAATCGCCACTGTGGTTCTGGCGCGGCTCCCGCGAGGCGATCATCACCGCTTTCGCCACCAGTTCCAGTTCGGCCGCATTGCCGATCTCCCTGCGCTGCGCTCAGGAGAACCTCGGTGTGCAGCGGCGCATCGCCGGCTTCGTCTTGCCGATGGGCGCGACCATGAACATGGACGGCACCGCGCTCTATGAAGCCGCCGCCGCGCTCTTTGTCGCCAATCTGATTGGTGTAGAGCTGTCGCTGGCCCAGCAACTGGTGGTGTTCCTCACCGCCATGATCGCCTCATCCGGTGCTCCCGGTATCCCCAGCGCGGGCATGGTGACCATGGTCATGGTGCTGCAGGCCGTGGGCCTGCCTGCCGAAGCCATTGCCATTCTGCTGCCGGTTGATCGGCTACTGGATACGGTACGCACGGCGGTCAACGTGGAGGGCGACATCATTGGTAGTCTGGTAGTGCAGAAGCTGGCCGGTGATGAAGAACAGCAGGACGCATGAGTCCTGCAAGCATCGCCAGTCCGCCCCGGTTGAGGATGGCTGGCAGCCAGCTCTCCATGCGTAACACAGGCTTTCTGGGTGTTGATTTGCCATACTCCTGCCCATGCTTATAGATACACAAGGACTTCCCATGGACGCTGTAACCCCCTCCCTTATCCGCGAAACCTTCCCCGTCGGACCATTGCAGTGCAATTGCACCATCATCGGCGACCCGGTCACCAAGAAAGCCCTGGTGATCGACCCGGGTGGCGATCATCAGTTGATTCTCGACCGGCTGGATCAGCTGGGGCTGAAGGTGGTGAGCATCATTCATACCCATGCGCATCTGGATCACTTCCTGGCGTCCGGCGAGATGAAGAAGGCCACCGGGGCGACGTTGCATCTGCACAAGGAAGATCAGTTCCTGTGGGACAACCTGGAAATGCAGTGCCAGATGTTCGGCATTCCCTACAAGCCGGTGCCGGCGCCGGATCAGTGGCTGCAGGATGATGAAGCGCTGGCTTGCGGTTGTGGTGTGGCCTTGCATACACCGGGGCACACACCGGGCTCGATGAGTTTCTGGTTTCCGCAGGATAAGCTGCTGATTGCTGGAGATACTTTGTTCCGACGGGGCATTGGCCGTACTGACTTGTGGGGCGGCGATCACGCCAAGATTGAAACCTCGATTCGTACCCGGTTGTACACGCTGGATGAAGAGACTGTGGTGGTGACCGGGCATGGACCTGATACGCGAATTGGCGATGAGATGCGCGAGAATCCTTTTATTCGCGGCTGAATCGACCATAATTAGTCGGTCGGGATAAAAATCCGTTGTTTGTGGTCCAACTTTCAAGTCACGCATCTGATAAAAATGCGTAGCCGCCAAGATGACGTAAATTAAGGAAAAATGTATGAAAATCAAAGCATTGATTACCGTTTCTGCCTGTGTTGCTGTGCTTGCAGGTTGTACTAACAACCCCTACACCGGTGAGCGAGAGGCAGGTAAAGCAGGTATTTACGGTGGCGGCGGTGCTGTAGCCGGTGCATTGATTGGTGCGGCAACATCCAGCAAGGATGATCGCGCCAAGGGTGCCTTGATCGGTGCGGCTGTTGGTGGTGCTGCTGGTGGTGGCTATGGTTACTATGTTGACCGTCAAGAGCAGCGTCTGCGTCAGGAGCTGACCGGCACTGGCGTTCAGGTGGTCCGCAATGGCGACAACCTGCAACTGGTGATGCCGGGCAATATCACCTTTGCCAGCAGCTCTTCGGATGTCTCCAGCAGCTTCTACCCGACCCTGAATTCGCTGGTCAAGGTGTTCAAGGAGTTCGACAAGAACGGGATTGATATCGTCGGCCATACCGACAGCACCGGTTCGCTGGAGCTGAACATGCGTCTGTCTCAGCAGCGCGCCACCAGCGTGGCCTCCTATCTGACTGGCCAAGGGGTATCCGGTGCGCGTATCAGCAGCCGTGGTGTTGGCCCGAGCCAGCCGATCGCGACCAACGATACCACTGCGGGTCGTTCGCAGAATCGCCGCGTAGAGATCAACCTGCGTCCGCTGTAATGGCACGCCAGGTTTGACATGAAAACGGGACGCTCAGCGTCCCGTTTTTTGTGGACGTTATATGGGCATCAAACCGCCGGCGGGTGATCTTTGTGCAGTTGCGTGAGCTCTGCGTCCTTCTCTGCCCACAGCTGGTTGACCCAGGCCTGGAACTCTTCACGAAATGCCGCGTCATTCTGATAATCCTTGCCGAGAAACTCGGCAGGAATCGGCCGTGTCTGGCTGCGCATGACCACCTTGCGAATCCGACCGCTGAGCAGATCCCAGAACGCCGGATTGCCATCGGGGTAATGGATGGTGATATCCACCAGTGAACGCAGCTGTTCACCCATGGCGTCCAGCACGAAAGCGACACCGCCGGATTTGGGTTTCAGCAGGTAGCGGTAGGGGGAGTTCTGCTCGGCGTGCTTTTCAGGGGTCAGTCGGGTGCCTTCGAGGAAATTGAACACGGCCACTGGCGTGGTCTTGAACTTCTCGCAGGCGCGCTGGGTAGCGAGCAGCTCCTGGCCGGCCTTTTCCGGGTGCGTGGCCAGATAGGCCTTGCTGTAACGCTTCATGAACGGAAAATCCAGCGCCCACCAGCAGAGACCTATGATCGGCACCCAGATCAGCTCCTGCTTGAGAAAGAACTTCAGCATCGGCATGCGCCGATTGAGGTTGTGCTGCAACACCAGAATATCCACCCAGCTCTGATGGTTGCTGGTGACCAGATACCAGCCATCATGATCCAGTTGCTCATGACCTTGAACATCCCATTCGGTACGTCCGGCCAGCCGCATCCAGCCGCTGTTACCGAGCATCCAGGTTTCGGCAATCCGGATCATCACGCGGGTCAGCCAGGCTTGCAGCGCAGGGATGGGCAGCAGCTTGATCAGCGCGCAGGGGAACAGCAGGCTGAACCAGAACAGGGTGTTGAGAATCAGCAGCAGGAGTGACAGCACGCCACGTATCGACGCAGGCAAAAAATACAGCATTGTCTGAGGACTCGTCCGAGGGCCTGATGGCCTGTAAGGTTATTCGCTAACCAGACAGGCCAATCATCCCGACGTTAATCATATGGCGTCGGATTCAGCCTGTATGGCGGTCAATGCGATAGTAAACACGATATCGTCCACCAGCGCACCTCGGGACAGGTCATTCACTGGCTTGCGCAGACCTTGCAGCATGGGGCCTACGCTGATCACGTTGGCGCTACGCTGCACTGCCTTGTAGGTAGTGTTCCCGGTGTTCAGATCCGGGAATATGAATACCGTGGCCTTGCCGGCAACCGGGCTATCTGGCGCTTTCTGCTGGCCGACGCTGGCAATCGCGGCGGCATCATACTGGAGTGGGCCATCGATCAACAGACCCGGTTGACGTTCACGGGCCAGGCGGGTGGCTTCACGCACCTTTTCAACATCGTCGCCGGTGCCGGAGCTGCCGGTGGAATAACTGATCATGGCCACGCGCGCCGGAATGCCGAAGGCCTCAGCAGAGCGGGCGCTCTGAATGGCGATCTCGGCCAGCTCGGAGGCGTTCGGATCAGGATTCACCGCGCAATCGCCATAGACCAGCACCTGATCCGGCAGCAGCATGAAGAATACCGAAGACACCAGGTTATAGCCGGGTGCGGTCTTGATCAGCTGGAACGCCGGGCGGATGGTGTTGGCGGTGGTGTGCACCGCCCCGGAGACCAGGCCGTCCACTTCGTTCAGCGCCAGCATCATGGTGCCGAGCACCACATTATCCTCCAGTTGCTGCAGGGCGACCGGTGCGGTCAGGCCGCGGTCCTTGCGCAGCTCGACCATGGGGGCTACATAACTCTGGCGGACCTCGTCCGGGTCGATGATCTGCAGGCCTTCGGGCAACGTGATGTGCTGGGCCCGGGCAACCGCTTCCACTGCTTCGGGCTTGGCCAGCAGGATGCATTGGGCGATGCCGCGGCGCTGACAGATGGCCGCCGCCTGAACAGTGCGTGGCTCGTCACCTTCCGGCAGTACGATACGTTTGCCGGCCTGCTGCGCCCGGTTGACCAGGTCATAGCGAAAGGCAGGGGGTGACATGCGCCGCTCGTTGGGCATGCCGCAGTGATGTTGCAGCCAGCCGTGGTCGATATGCGAGGCGACAAAATCGGTAACCAAGGCAGCGCGCTCAGTATCATCGACCGGGATTTCCCGGTTCATGCGGTCCAGTTGCGAGGATGTGGCGAAGCTGCCGGTGCCGACCAGAAAGATCGGCAGGCCGTTATCCAGTGCCGGCTGGCACAGCTGCATGACGCGTTCATCGGGCATGATGTCGCCGGTGAGCAGCAGGCCGGCCAGTGGTGTTCCGGACAGCGAAGCAAGGCTGCTGGAGATGATGATGTCGTCCCGGTCGCCGGGGACCACCAGCAAGGTGCCGGGACGGTATAGGTGGAGCGTGTTGGGTACGGTGCGGGCACACAGAATGATATCCAGCACGCGGCGCTGCTGCATTTCGCCGGGATGCAGAATCTTTGCATTCAGCAGGGCCGCCACGTCTGAGCTACGCGGTGCGCTGAGCTCGCTCTGCCAGGGTACGCAGCCGATCAGCCGAAAGGCGTCGGTATCCAGTACCTTGGACTGTTGCTTGAGCGCAGCAGCATATTCTTTCAGGGTGCGCTTGAGTTGACCGGAGTCATGCGGTACATCGCCGCCGAGATCCAGATCCTGCACCTTGTTGATGATCACGCCCAGTACCTTGGGGTCCTGGGGGCCACCGAAGCCGTGTGCATGCAGTTCGATGCGGTGAGCCAGCGTCGCCAGGTTGTCGTCATCCGGTGCACTGACCAGTATCACGTCGGCGTCCAGGCTCTTGGCCAGGTGCTGGTTGATGCGCGCCGCATAGGCTGCCTGGCGTGTCGGGACCATACCTTCGACCACAACAACATCGGCATCCCGGGCAGCTTCGCGGTAACGGCTGACGATGTCTTCCAGCACCTCATCCAGCTCGCCGTTGGCCAGGCGCCGTTCCACTTCATGCAGTTCCAGAGGAGCAGGTGGCTCCAGCCCCATGGTACGGCTGATCAGCGCAGTGGAGCGTTCGGGGCCGTCATCGCCGGGGTGCGGCTGGGCAATCGGCTTGAGAAAATGCACGCGCAGACCGTTGCGCTCCAGTGCACGAATCAGACCCAGGCTGACTGAGGTCAGGCCGACACCGAATCCGGAGGGGGCAAGAAAAAAGGTATGCATTGATCAGTCGTCCTTTTCCATGGGCTGAGTTTCGGCGAGTTCGAGCAACACCAGGCATTCTTCGGCAATCTGCCGTTCTTCATCGGTGGGAATGACCAGAATCGCCGGCGAGTTGCCGGCCTGGATCTGGCGCGCCGGGTTGCCGGGTGGGGTGGCATTGGTGGCGGGGTCGATGGCCAGCCCGAACAGGGCCAGGTGGCGCACCGTCAGCTCACGAGTCAGCGGCGAATTCTCGCCAATGCCGCCGGTGAAGATCAGACCGTCGATGCGCGGCAGGGCGACAGCCAGGCCAGCCAGAGAGCGTGCCAGGCGATAGCAGAACACCTCAACCGCCAGGATCGCGCCGGGATGACCGTCGGCGCGTGCGGCAACCAGGGTGCGCATATCGTTGGACAGTCCGGACAGCCCCAGCAGGCCGCTTTCACGGTTGAGCATGTGATCGATGCGTTCCAGATCCCAGCCCAGTGTGCGGGCCAGGTGGGAGTGCAGGTTGGGGTCGACGTCACCGCTGCGTGTACCCATGACCAGGCCTTCCAGTGGCGTCATGCCCATGCTGGTATCCAGGCTCTTGCCGTCGAGAATCGCGCAGGTCGAGCAGCCGTTGCCCAGATGTGCGGTCAACCAAGCGCCGTGACCGGGCTCCAGCCCCATCAGCAAACTGGCCTGACTGGCGACGAAGCGGTGACTGGTGCCATGGAAACCATAGCGCCGTACGCCGTGGTCGCGGTACAGGGCTTCCGGCAGTGCATAGCGGTAAGCATGGGGCGGCATGGACTGATGGAAGGCGGTATCGAAAATAGCGATATGCGGGATATCGTCGAGTACCGTCATGGCCGCATGGATGCCGACCAGGTGCGCCGGGTTGTGCAGTGGCGCCAGCGGTGAGCTGTCTTCAATGGCGGCAATCACCTTGTCATCAATGATCTGCGCGCCGGTAAAGTGTTCGCCGCCATGCACTACGCGATGGCCCACCGCGGTCAACGGCTGCTCGGCGAATCGCTCGATCAGCGGTAGCAGGCTGGCCAGAGCGGTGCTGTGTTTACCATCACCGATCATCACCTGCTCGCGTACATCGCCCGCTCGCCAATTCATTACCCCTTCCGGAGTGCCGAGGCGTTCCGCCAGACCACTGAGCAGCGGCCCGGGAGCGGACTCGCTGCGCAAGGCAAATTTGATGGATGAGCTTCCGCAATTTATGACGAGTACCAAGCGATCGGTCATGGTGTTCCACTGTCCTGTTTTTTATGTCGGCGCAGCCTGTTTCAGGCTCTCAAGCGTTGAGCATCTTCTGGCGGTAACCCTTGATGGTCAACTTATACCTTAGTGCAGAGCCCTTGTGGATCCAACCGTGCGTTTCTGGCTGTTTATGCGTAAACTGACCGATCAAAACTCGGAGAACACAGGATTTAATTATGCAGATTGCTGCCAACAAAGCCGTATCGATTGAATACACGCTGACCAACGATGCGGGCGAAGTGCTGGATACTTCCGCTGGCGGTGAGCCGCTGGTCTATCTGCACGGCGCAGGTAACATCATTCCCGGTCTTGAGCAGGCGCTGGTCGGCAAGCAGGTTGGCGACGAGTTGAAAGTGACTGTCGAGCCGGAAAACGCCTATGGCGAATTCAGCGCCGAGCTGGTTGCTGTGCTGGGTCGCAACATGTTCGAAGGTGTCGATGAGCTGGAAGAAGGCATGCAGTTTCACGCCTCCGCTCCGGATGGCGGCATGCAGATCGTGACCATCACCGCGCTGGACGGCGACGAAGTCACCGTCGACGGCAACCACCCGCTGGCTGGTCAGCGTCTGACGTTTGAAGTCAAGGTTGCTGATATCCGTGATGCTACCGAAGACGAGCTGGCCCATGGTCATATCCATGGCGAAGGCGGAGTGCATCACTAAGCTTCGGCATCAGTGAGTTGCACCAAAGGCCGGTTCCCGCAAGGGGCCGGCCTTTTTTGATGGGCATTCTGATGCCAACGGTTTCTATCCTGACATCAATCAGATCAATTCAGCTTCTGAATCGTTATTCAGCCTTTATAGTGATGGTCCGAAATATTTCCGCAGGAGTTAATGATGTCGGCACATACCAGCCCCCTGTTCGAACCTGTTGTACTGGGTTCGCTGAGTCTTCCCAGTCGTCTGGTCATGGCGCCCATGACGCGTAACTTTTCGCCCAACGGTGTCCCCACCGACCAGGTGGTTGAATACTATCGTCGCCGTGCGGCCGAAGGTGTTGGTCTGATCATCACCGAAGGCACCACGGTCGATCACTGCGCAGCCAATGGCTATCCCGATGTACCCCGCTTTCACGGTGAGGATGCACTGGCCGGCTGGAAGAAGGTGGTGGATGCGGTGCACGCCGCTGGTGGCAAGTTCGCGCCGCAGCTATGGCACGTCGGCAATGTGCGCCGCTTGGGCACTGGGCCGGACGGTAGCGTGCCGGGTTATGGGCCGATGGAAAAGCGCAAGGATGACAAGGTCCTGGTACATGCCATGACCCGCGAAGACATCCAGGATGTGGTCAATGCCTTTGCCCAGGCGGCGAAGGATGCCAAGGCCATCGGCTGTGATGCGGTGGAGCTGCATGGTGCTCACGGCTACCTGATCGACCAGTTCTTCTGGGAGGGCACCAACCAGCGCGATGACGAGTACGGCGGCAGCATGGAAAAGCGTGGTCGTTTTGCTGCAGAGATCATTCGCGCTGTGCGCGCGGCGGTAGGCCCGGACTTTCCGATCATTTTCCGTTTTTCCCAATGGAAACAGCAGGATTACAACGCGCGTCTGGCGCCGACACCGGAGTTGCTTGAGCAGTTTCTCAAGCCGTTGTCTGAAGCGGGTGTGGATATCTTCCATTGCTCGCAGCGCCGTTACTGGGAGCCGGAGTTTGAAGGCTCACAGCTGAATCTGGCCGGCTGGACCCGCAACATCACCGGCAAGCCCTGCATTACCGTCGGCAGTGTCGGGCTGGACAGCGAGTTTCTGGAGTACATGGTCAAGACTGACAAGGTGGCCAAAACGGCCAATATCGATGATCTGCTGCTGCGGTTGGGCAACAGGGAGTTCGATCTGGTCGCCATCGGTCGGGTGCTGATCGTTGACCCTGAGTGGCCAAGCAAGCTGCGGGAAGGGCGTTTCGACGAGGTGTTGCCGTACAGTCGTGAGGCCTTGAAGCAGCTGGCATAAAGGCTGTCGCGGGCTATCTCTGGTTACCGGGGATAGCCCTGATCAATGGACGGGGTGCCATGCATGCCCGTTGTAAATACTCTTCAAAGCGCTGCATTACCGTCGGCCAGCCCAGCTGGCAAGCCCGGTGTCGTGCATGCATTCGAATGCTGCGCAGGCCTTCCTTGTTGTTCACCAGCCAACGAAGATTATCCAGAAACATCTGCTCATGGGCGACCGGCGCCAGTCCACCGCTGTAACGGTCGCGGATGTGCTGATGTGCTGCGGCCATGTCAAAGGCGTTGACTGCCAGTCCTGAGGCCATGGCTTCGGTCACCACATTGCCGAAGGTTTCCGTCAGGCTGGGAAACACGAAGACATCCGCGCTGGCGTATGTTCTGGCCAGCTCCGTTCCTGTCAGTGCCCCGGTGAAGAGGGCATCGGGCATGTCCCGCTCCAGTGACTCGCGCAGCGGGCCGTCGCCGACCACCACCATGTGCAAGCGCACCTGGTCATTGCTGAGTCCGCGCAGTTGTTCCCAGCTGCGCTGGAGCAGTTGCAGGTTCTTTTCCGCTGCCAGACGACCAACATGCAGCAATACCAGATCTTGCTTGCCCGCCCCCCAGCTGGCGCGCAGTGCCTGGTCACGATGAGCCGGATGGAACAGCTCGCAGTCAACCCCGCGCCCCAGTAACATCAGGTTATTGATGCCCATACGTGACAACTCGCGCTGTTGGCTTGTACTGGCCGTCAGGGTCAGCAGTGTCTGGTTATGGAACCAGCGCAACCAGGCGAACACTGGGCGGTGGAGCACTCCCATGCCGTACAGCTCGCTGTATTGCTGGAAGTTGGTATGAAAGCCACTCACCACGGGAATGCGCAGCTGCCGGGCGACGCGCAATGCCGACCAGCCCAGCGGGCCTTCGGTGGCCAGATAGATGGCATCGGGACGATTCTGCTGCCAGTGTGCCTTCAGTCGGCGCGAGGCCGGCAGTCCGAATTGCAGCTGGCGGTATCCCGGAATGGGCAAGCCACGCACCAGGACTTCCTGCGTCAGGCCGTTATCGATCAGGCCAATCGACTCGCCGGGTTGGGCGGGACGCACCAGCTGGATACGGTTGTTGTTCTGCAGCAAGCCATCACACAGGCGACTCAGGGTATTGGCGACACCATTGATCTGTGGCTTCCAGGTTTCGGTAACCAGCGCGTAGTGGCGATTGTACGGGCGAGATGAAATTGTGTTCATGGGCACCAGTATGGCGCCCATCGGTTATTGCATGGTGACGAATATGTGACCAATTCATGTCAGCGAACGGGGCCTTCCCGTACCCACAACAGGGTGGACCCCGCCACGGCTGAAGGCATGATCATCAGATTGACCAGCGGAATCAGCATTCCCACATATACCGGCAGGCCGAAGCCCAGTGACAATCCGCGACGTCCGCGCATCCAGCGCAGCATGTCGCGGAAGTCGACCTGGTCGTTGTCGGCCTGATAGTCGATATATTGCACTGCCATCATCCACACCCCGAATACCAGTAACAGAGGCGAAGCAACCAGGTTGACCACCGGAATCAGTGTCAGCAGCAACAGACCGAGCAGGCGTGGCAGGTAATAGCCGATCTTGCGAAACTCGCGGCCCAGGCTGCGGGGCACCACCATGAGGATCTCATGCCAACCGGTCGGCGGACTGACCAGTCCGCGTTCCTGCTCGGCGATCTTTTCCGCAAGAAAGCCGTAGAAGGGTGAGGCGATCAGGTTGGCGACGATGCTGAAGCCGAAGAACAGCACCAGCAATACCACCAGCGCGAACAGCGGCCACAGCAACCACTCGATGAAGCCGGCCCACTCGGGCAGGTGCGGCATCAGTGTGGCCATCCAATAGTTGAACTGCCGGGCGCCCCAGCCGATCAGGGCCACAAACAGGGTCAGATTCAGTATCAACGGGATGATCAGAAAGCGCCGCAGCCCCGGCTGGCGAATACGTTGCCAGCCTTCTCTCAGATATTCGGGCCCGCGTAACGGGGTCAGGGCGTTGGTCATTGCATTTTCCTTCATCGTCGAGACTATAGAGATAGGCTATCCGCCTGATATAGTGACAGCAGTTTCCGCCGTCAGGTAGTGTGCTCCACCAAGCGCCGCGAACCGTTGCGGTCAATATCGAGTACCGGCACGGTCAACATAGCCACCGTCCGTATTCTGAACGGCATCATTACCCGCCGCCAACGCTGGATAGCCTTGCCTTCACGGCATTGCCCAGTGGTGGCCGCCGAGATTGAGAGACCCGAGCCAGGTGGCTCGGGTTCAAAAGTTTTCGTTTTTGACTATATAACGCCGCCCCGGCGGCGATCTGGAGGAATCAATGTCTGAAGCACGCCACTCCCGTCTGATCATTCTGGGCTCCGGTCCGGCCGGCTACAGCGCCGCTGTCTATGCCGCGCGGGCCAACCTCAAGCCGTTGCTGATCACCGGTATGCAGATGGGCGGTCAGCTCACCACCACCACCGACGTCGACAACTGGCCGGGGGATGTGGAAGGCCTGCAGGGCCCGGATCTGATGGAGCGCATGCGCAAGCACGCCGAGCGCTTCGAGACCGAGATTCAGTTTGATCACATCAACAAGGTCGAGCTGAACCAGCGCCCCTTCGTGCTGACTGGCGACCAGGGCGAGTACACCTGTGACGCGCTGATCATCGCTACCGGCGCCTCCGCTCGCTATATCGGCCTGCCCTCCGAAGAGGCGTTCATGGGCAAGGGTGTATCTGCCTGCGCCACCTGTGACGGTTTCTTCTACCGCAATCAGGACGTGGCTGTGGTGGGTGGTGGTAACACGGCTGTAGAAGAAGCACTCTATCTGGCCAATATCGCCAAGAAAGTCACTCTGGTGCACCGCCGCGATACCTTCCGCGCGGAAAAGATCCTGGTCGACAAACTGATGGCCAAGGTGGCCGAAGGCAAGATCGAACTGCAGCTCAACGCCACCCTCGATGAAGTGCTGGGTGATGACAGCGGTGTGACCGGCATGCGTCTGGCTTTCAATGATGGGCAGAAGGCAGACTTCGCTCTGGCCGGCGTATTCATTGCCATCGGCCACACACCCAACACCGGGCTGTTCGAAGGTCAGCTGAACATGAAGGACGGCTACCTGAAGATCAACAGCGGTACCGAAGGTAATGCCACTGCGACCAATATTCCTGGCGTGTTTGCTGCCGGTGATGTGGCTGACCATGTGTACCGTCAGGCGATCACCTCGGCTGGCGCCGGCTGTATGGCTGCGCTGGATGCCGAGCGGTTTCTGGATCAGCAGTAAGTAGCTGGCCTGCGGCGACGGCGTGCGATAGCACGCCCGAACCCCGGGCACAAAAAAACCGGCTTAAGGCCGGTTCTGTCATGCTTGCCACTCTGTTTGTCACCATTCGGATCATCGAATGGTGCCTCGAGGGAGAATCGAACTCCCACTCTGTCACCAGAAGCGGATTTTGAATCCGCCGCGTCTACCAATTCCGCCATCGAGGCTTTTTGCAAGCCGCGCGGAGTATACGAACCGTTGGGCGTCCAGGTCAATGCTTTGCGTGGTCGAAAAGTCATATTTCCGCTACTATATGCGCCCTTTTTGTCATCCGCGGATTTCCTCTGTATGCGCGTCAGCGATTTTCAATTCGACCTGCCTGATCGGCTGATCGCCCGCCACCCTTTGGCCGAGCGTCGATCCAGCCGGCTATTGTGCCTGGACGGGCCGAGCGGTGAGCTGGTGCATCGGCAGTTCGCTGACTTGCTGGAATACCTGCGTCCCGGCGATCTGATGGTGTTCAACAATACCCGGGTGATTCCGGCGCGGTTGTTCGGGCGCAAGGAAACCGGTGGACAGCTGGAAGTGCTGGTGGAGCGGGTGCTGGATGAACGCCGGGTACTGGCACACGTGCGCTCGAGCAAGTCGCCGAAGCCGGGTAGTCGCATTGTGTTTGAAGAGGCCAGCGGCGCGACCATGCTGGCCCGTCACGATGCGTTGTTCGAGCTGGAGTTCGATGAGCCGGTACTGCCGCTGCTGGACCGGATCGGCCATATGCCTTTACCGCCCTACATTGATCGCCCTGACGAAAGCGCTGATCGCGAGCGTTACCAGACCGTGTACGCGCAGAAGGCGGGCGCTGTCGCAGCCCCGACTGCAGGGCTGCACTTCGATAATGAGCTGCTGCAGGCCATCGAGGCCAAAGGTGTCGCGACGGCGCAGGTGACCTTGCATGTGGGCGCGGGCACCTTTCAGCCGGTACGCGTCGAGCGCATCGAAGACCATCACATGCACAGCGAGTGGCTGGAAGTCAGTCAACAGGTGGTGGATGCGGTCAACGCCTGCAAGGCGCGCGGCGGTCGGGTGATCGCGGTGGGCACCACCAGTGTGCGCTCATTGGAAAGCGCTGCGCGGGACGGGATTCTCAAGCCGTTCAGCGGTGACACTGACATTTTCATCTATCCGGGTCGACCCTTTCATGTGGTGGACGCGCTGGTGACCAACTTTCACCTGCCCGAATCCACGCTCCTGATGCTGGTCTCGGCCTTCGCCGGCTATCCGCAAACCATGGCTGCCTATCAGGCAGCGGTGGATAACGATTATCGATTTTTCAGCTACGGTGATGCCATGTTCATCACCCGCAATCCGGCCGCCCAAGGGCCCGAGGAAGCGCAATGAGTCACATGAGTTTTGAACTGCTGGCCACCGACGGCAAGGCGCGCCGTGGTCGGTTGACCTTTCCCCGGGGTGTGGTGGAGACCCCGGCGTTCATGCCAGTGGGGACCTACGGTACGGTCAAGGGCATGCTGCCGCGCGATGTGAAGGATATCGGTGCGCACATGATTCTCGGCAACACCTTCCACCTCTGGCTGCGTCCGGGTACCGAGGTGATTCGCAAGCACGGCGATCTGCATGACTTCATGCAGTGGCAGGGGCCGATTCTGACCGACTCCGGCGGCTTTCAGGTATTCAGTCTGGGTGCCATGCGCAAGATCAAGGAGGAGGGCGTGTACTTCTCCTCCCCGGTAGACGGCGCCAAGGTGTTCATGGGGCCGGAAGAGTCCATGCAGGTACAGCGGGAGCTGGGTTCGGACGTGGTGATGATTTTCGATGAATGCACACCATACCCGGCTGATGAGGATGTGGCGCGCCGTTCGATGGAGTTGTCGCTGCGCTGGGCCAAACGCTCCAAGGCAGCCCATGAAGGCAACCCTTCGGCGCTGTTCGGTATCGTTCAAGGTGGTATGCACGAGTCGCTGCGCAAACGGTCATTGGATGGCCTGTGTGAGATCGGCTTTGATGGTCTGGCCATCGGTGGTCTTTCGGTGGGTGAACCCAAGGAAGACATGATCCGCATTCTCGATTACCTGCCACCGTTGATGCCGCCGGAAAAGCCCCGTTATCTGATGGGTGTCGGCAAACCGGAAGATCTGGTCGAGGGCGTGCGCCGGGGCGTGGACATGTTCGACTGCGTGATGCCCACCCGTAACGCGCGTAACGGCCACCTGTTTACCGATACCGGCGTGGTGAAGATCCGTAACGCGGTCCATCGTCATGATGACTCCCCGCTGGATCCAGGCTGTGATTGCTATACCTGCCGCCATTTCACCCGTTCTTACCTGCACCATCTGGACAAGTGCGGCGAGATGCTCGGCAGCATGCTCAATACCATCCACAATCTGCGGCATTATCAGCGGGTAATGCATGGTTTGCGCGGTGCGATTCAACAAGGTACATTGACCGCCTTTGTGGATAACTTCTATGCACGTC
This sequence comes from Pseudomonas sp., assembly GCA_037621305.1. Taxonomy (GTDB): domain Bacteria; phylum Pseudomonadota; class Gammaproteobacteria; order Pseudomonadales; family Pseudomonadaceae; genus Halopseudomonas. The sequence continues at coordinate 1,095 of JASJKW010000104.1, read as the reverse complement.
TCGGCCAACCGGTACCTCCTCTGGAGGCTTGAATAACGGTCAGGAAGCCCCATTATTCTTTTCTTGCGACACTATAAAACAGGAGTTCTACATGAGTTTTTTCATTTCCGAGGCCATGGCGCAATCCGCTGGCGCTGCTGCTCCAGGCGGCTTTGATCCGATGAGCATGATCTTTCTGGTTGGTTTCGTGGTCATCTTCTATCTGATGATCTGGCGCCCACAGGCCAAGCGTGCCAAAGACCACAAGAACCTGATCGGCGGTCTGGGCGTGGGTGATGAGGTCGTGACTGGCGGCGGTATTCTGGGCAAGGTCAAGAAAGTCAGTGACGAGTTCATCGTTCTGGAAGTGAGCGAAGGGCAGGAACTCAAGTTTCAGAAGGGTGCTGTCGTAGCGGCGCTGCCTAAAGGCACTCTGAAAGCCATCTAATCCTTCCAGACATTGTATCCGGGCGCTTTCTGCGCCCGGATCGTTATCGGGCTCTCACATGCTCAATCGTTACCCTCTTTGGAAATATCTGCTTATCGTGGCTGTGCTTGCGCTCGGCCTGATATATGCGACTCCCAACTTGTACCCTGATGACCCTGCCATTCAGATCTCCGGCAGCAGCTCCACCCAAACCATCGAACAGAACGACCTGCAGCGTATGGAGAAGGCGTTGAATGACGCCGGCATCGCCACCAAGGGCGCTGAGCTCAGCAGCAATGCCAGCTCCGGGCTGGTACGGTTGGTGCGCCACGCAGACCAGCTGCCGGCTCAGGATATTGTGCGTCGCACTCTGGGTAATCAGTTCGTCGTTGCGCAGAACCTCGCCGCCACCACCCCTGACTGGCTGCTGAATATCGGCGCTGGTCCGATGAAGCTCGGTCTTGACCTGGCTGGCGGTGTTCACTTCCTGCTGGAAGTGGATATGGACAAGGCTATCGAAGCGCGGGTGAATGTCTACGACAGCGAGTTGCGTACGGTGTTTCGCAACGAGCGCATCCGTTATCGCAGCCTGCCCACGCAGGGCAATGTGTTGCAATTCGGGTTCACTGATGAGGCTGAACTGAGCTCAGCGCAGCGCTTGATCTCCAGTACGTACAACGAATTTCAGG
>JASJKW010000103.1:0-2733 GCA_037621305.1 Pseudomonas sp. | reverse complement strand
CAGATGAACAGGGACTCGTCGTTCGACTCCACCAGATAGGAGCTGTGGCCCGGAGTGTGTCCTGGTGTCGGCACCACGCCGATACCTGACAATAGCTCACTCTCGTCGGTGTAGGTACGGTATGCCTCGTTACTGATATAGGGCGCTACGGCGTCCTGGGCCAGCTTGAAGAAGGGCTGTTTGTCTTCCGGTGCCTTGGCCTGGGTCGCTGGATCGAGCCAGAAGTCCGCATCGGCTTTGGCTACCCACACAGTCGCGTTGGGAAACGCCGCTTGCCCATCCGACGTGATCAGGCCGCAGGCATGGTCGGGGTGCAAGTGGGTAAGCAGGACACTGTCGATATCGCCCGGCTGGAAGCCCGCCGCCTGAATGTTGGCCATGGCATGACCCATGGTCGGGCCGAAGCATTGTGCCGCGCCGGCATCTACCAGCACTGTCTGATCCTGGGTTTGGACGATGAAGGCGTTAACGGCCGTCTGTACACCATTCTTGTCCTGCAGGAACATGCGCTCGAACAGCTTGTGCAGGTCTTCGGTCGCCATGCCTTTCAAAAGCTGGGTGTCCAGATCCAGGTACCCATCGTATACCGCGGTGACCAGCAGCTCGCCGACGGGGTGGTGATAGTAACCTGGAACCTGGGATACATTCGTTTGCTGCGGGCTGGCCTGAGCAATACAAGGCAGTGCGGCAGCTATTGTGAAACCGGCGAGTGCCAGCTTGTGTAAGACACGCATGTTTTTGACTCCAGTGAAGATGGTCACGTTTGTTTGATGGGGCAGGGACAGTCTATCCCGGATTCGCTGTGCTTGAAGATATAGCCTCACCAGCTTGGTATTGGGGGAAACGGTCAGCGTTCCGATGAACTGCTGTCATTTAATGCTGATTCACAACATTCTCCGCCTAAAACCCGGATAATAGCGCCCCATCCTTTTCTGCCCGCTATTCTGGTAATCCCGCATGGAAATCAAGGTCAATTTTCTCGACAACCTCCGGCTTGAGGCCAAGTTCGACGACTTCACGGTGGTGGCTGATCAGCCCATCCGCTACAAGGGCGATGGTTCGGCGCCCGGTCCGTTCGACTACTTTCTGGCTTCGTCGGCGCTCTGTGCGGCTTATTTTGTAAAGCTGTATTGCCAGACGCGCGGTATCCCCACGGAAAACATCCGCCTGTCGCAGAACAACATTGTCGACCCGGAGAACCGTTACAACCAGATCTTCAAGATTCAGGTCGAGTTGCCGGAAGATATTTCCGACAAGGATCGCCAGGGCATTCTGCGCTCCATCGACCGCTGTACGGTCAAAAAAGTAGTGCAGACCGGGCCGGAATTCGTGATCGAGGTGGTCGAAAATCTGGACGCTGATGCGCAGGGCTTGCTGATGGCGCCGCCGGCTGATGGTGCGCTTACCCGCATACCCGGCAAGGACCTGCCGCTGGAACAGACCATCGCCACCATGTCCGGCATTCTCGCCGACCTGGGGATGAAGATCGAGATCGCCTCCTGGCGCAATATCGTGCCCAACGTCTGGTCGCTGCACCTGCGTGATGCCCATTCGCAGATGTGTTTTACCAACGGCAAGGGCTCGACCAAGGAAAGTGCTCTGGCCTCGGCCCTGGGCGAATTCATCGAGCGGTTGAACTGCAACTTCTTCTATAACGACCAGTTCTGGGGTGAAGAGCTGGCCAACGCCGATTTTGTGCATTATCCCGAGGAGCGCTGGTTCCAACCGGGGCCCGATGATGAACTGCCGGTAGAGATTCTCGATGAGCATTGCTTGGATATCTACAACCCCGAGGGCGAACTGCTCGGCTCGCATCTGTACGATACCAACTCCGGCAATGTAGAACGCGGCATCTGTTCGCTGCCCTACGTGCGCCAGTCCGATGGCGAGGTGGTGTACTTCCCCTCCAATCTGATCGAGAACCTGTTTCTCAGCAACGGCATGAGCGCCGGCAACACGCTGGCCGAAGCTCAGGTGCAGTGCCTGTCGGAAATCTTCGAGAGGGCGGTCAAGCGCGAGATTCTGGAAGGTGAGATGGCACTGCCGGATGTGCCGCCGGCCGTGCTGGCCAAATACCCCGGTATTCTGGCGGGGATTCAGGGGCTGGAAGAGCAGGGCTTTCCGGTGCTGATCAAGGATGCCTCGCTGGGTGGCCAGTTCCCGGTGATGTGCGTCACTCTGATGAACCCGCGCACCGGCGGTGTATTTGCCTCCTTTGGTGCCCACCCGAGCTTTGAAGTGGCGCTGGAACGCAGCCTCACCGAACTGCTGCAGGGCCGCAGTTTCGAGGGTCTGAACGATGTGGCGCGGCCCACCTTTGAAAGCCAGGCGGTAACCGAACCGAATAACTCGGTGGATCACTTCATCGATTCCAGCGGGGTGGTGTCGTGGCGCTTCTTCAGTGCTAGATCCGATTATGACTTTGTCGAATGGGATTTCACCAATGGCGGCAGCAACAGCAACGCCGAGGAAGCCGACATGCTGTTCGGCATTCTCCAGGACATGGGCAAGGACGCCTATATGGCGGTGTATGAGCATCTGGGTGCTACGGCCTGCCGGATTCTGGTGCCGGGGTATTCGGAAATCTATCCGGTGGATGATCTGATCTGGGACAACACCAACAAGGCGCTGTACTTCCGCGAAGACATTCTCAATCTGCATCGCCTCAGCGACGATGAGTTGGCGGCGTTGGCGGAGCGTCTGGAAGAAAGCGAGCTGGATAACTACACCGAC
>JASJKW010000102.1:0-2587 GCA_037621305.1 Pseudomonas sp. | reverse complement strand
CCCTGAATATGCAGAAAAAGGCCTGCGCAGCCATGTCTCGGGTAGCGTAAAGGTTGACCTGGATGCCGCCATCGACCGTAAGGTCAAACGTTTCATGGGCGATGCCGCTGCGTTTGCCTACCTGTCCATGCAACAGGCGATTGCCGATGCCGGTCTGAACGAAGAGCAGATCAGCAACCCCCGCACGGGCCTGATCGCTGGCAGCGGTGGCGCCTCCACGCTGAACCAGATGGAATCCATCGACATTCTGCGCGAAAAAGGCGTGAAGAAGATCGGACCATACCGCGTACCCCGCACCATGGGCAGCACGGTGTCCGCCTGTCTGGCCACCCCGTTCAAGATCAAGGGCATCAACTACTCGATCTCCTCCGCCTGCGCCACCAGTGCCCATTGCATCGGCAGCGCCATGGAGCAGATCCAGCTGGGCAAGCAGGACGTGGTTTTTGCTGGCGGTGGTGAAGAAGAGCACTGGAGCCAATCCATGCTGTTCGACGCCATGGGCGCACTGTCCACCCAGTACAACGACACTCCGGAAAAGGCGTCCCGCGCCTACGACGCCAAGCGTGACGGTTTCGTCATCGCCGGTGGCGGCGGCATGGTGGTCGTCGAAGAACTGGAGCATGCTCTGGCCCGCGGCGCGAAAATCTACGCCGAAGTCGTCGGTTACGGCGCCACCTCCGATGGTTACGACATGGTCGCACCCAGCGGTGAAGGCGCAGTCCGCTGCATGCAGCAGGCGATGTCGACCGTTGAAGGCACCATCGGCTACCTCAACACCCACGGCACCTCCACTCCGGTGGGCGACGTAGCTGAACTCAAGGCTATCCGTGAAGTGTTTGGCGACAAGGCTCCGAAGATCAGCTCGACCAAGAGCCTGTCGGGTCACTCGCTGGGCGCCGCCGGTGTGCAGGAAGCCATCTACTGCATGCTGATGATGCGTGACAACTTCCTCGCCGCGTCGGCCAACATCGAAGAGCTGGACGAAAACGCAGCGGATCTGCCGATCCTGCGCGAGCGTCTGGACCAGGCAGTTGACCTGATCATGTCCAACAGCTTCGGCTTCGGTGGCACCAACGCCACCCTGATTCTCAAGCGCTGGACCGGCGCCTGAGACTGACGGCGGGCAGAACTCTCTGCCCGCCGCCTTGTTTTACCCTCCCCCGAGCTTCCCTCTGCTGCCTATTTCAATCGCGTTGAAATATCTCGCCGTGGCTACGCCCCACGTGTGAGGTCGGGCCCGCATCCGTCTGCTGCTCGCTGCCAGTCAGTTGCTGAAGAATCTGACAGTCGGCAGCCTCGCTGGCGGCCGCACAATGACTGCGCAATTCGATCAACTGCCGACTGAGGGCTTTGAGCTCCTCAATCCGGGCAGCCACATGCTCGATGTGTTCATCCACCAGCACATTCACCCCGCCACAATCACGACTGGGATTATCTTGATAATCCAGTAGCTGACGCACCTCATCCAGCGTCATGTCCAACGCACGGCAATTACGGATGAACAGCAGACGTGCGGCATGGGACGGGGTATACACCCGGTAATTCCCCTCACTGCGTTGCGGCACAGGCAACAAGCCGGCCTGCTCGTAATAGCGGATGGTTACCGTCTTGCAACCCGTCTTTCGGGCCAGCTCACCAATTTTCATCAATACACTCCTGCCATTGACTCTATAGTGACTATAGGGTGCTTACTATCGCCCAGCAAAGGAGAAAAGCCATGACCAACTGCTGCGGCACTGAACAATCCACCTCTCATCAGCCGGCTTCCGAGCCTCCTCAGGCGCCCGACCGATGCCCGGATGGCAGTGATATCAGTATCTTTCATATTGCCCAGATGGACTGTCCCACCGAGCAACGCATGATCACCGACCGCCTGTCCGGCATGCCTGGCATCGATCAGTTACGCTTCAATCTGCTGGATCGGACCCTGACCATTCAGCATGCTCCCGCGGCACTGCCCCCTGCCCTGCAGGCGATCCGCAGTCTGGGCTTCTCGCCTCTGCCATTGTCAGACGACCAGCCCGCCTCGCAGCCGGACTCCATGCAGACACGCTGGTGGCGACTGCTACTGGCCGGCAGCCTGGCTCTGGCGGCAGAAGTGCTGCACTTCGCTCACTGGAGTCCAGACTGGATGGTCGCGCTCATGGCCATCGCCGCCATTGCGCTGTGCGGCGTCCACACCTATGCCAAGGGCTGGGTCGCACTGAAGAACTTCAACCTGAATATCAATGCGCTGATGAGCATCGCGGTGACCGGGGCAGCCCTCATTGGACAATGGCCCGAAGCAGCCATGGTCATGTTTCTGTTTGCAGTTGCCGAGCGCATCGAAACCCGCTCACTGGATCGAGCCAGAAATGCCATCCATGACTTGCTCAGCCTGACGCCCGAGACAGTCACCGCGCAACAGGCGGACGGCAGCTGGCAGGAGCGCAGACTGGCCGACATCCCACTGAACTGCCGTATCCGGGTACGCCCTGGTGAACGCATAGGACTGGATGGCGACGTGCTGAAGGGACATTCCAGCGTCGACCAATCGCCCATTACCGGAGAAAGTCTGCCGGTGGACAAGCGCATCGGGGACACCCTG
>JASJKW010000101.1:0-7786 GCA_037621305.1 Pseudomonas sp. | reverse complement strand
GCATCAACGCGGCCATGGAAGCGATATTGATGATCCGTCCGCTACCCTGGGATACCAGCATGGGTACAAACGCCTTGCAGCCCTTGACCACGCCCATGAGGTTGATACTGATCTGCCACTCCCAGTCTTCCAGCGTAAGATCCTCGAACCAACCACCCGATGCCACGCCGGCATTATTGATCAGCACATCAATGCCTTGCATCAACTCGTCGCAACTCTGCGCCAGCGCCGCCAATTGACTGTAATCGCGCACATCGCAGCGTCGGGTAAAGCCGCTGCCGCCTGCGGCCTCGACCAGCCGCAGCGTTTCGCCAAGCCCTTCTTCCTGGATGTCAGCCAATACCAGCCGCGCACCCTCTTGCGCATAACGCAACGCCAGTTCACGCCCCAGCCCGCTGCCGGCACCCGTCACCACCACCCGCAAACCTGTCTTGTGCATATTGCCTCCGTTCATCGCCGCCATCACTGAGTCACTTGTTATTTTTGTATCAACTGCGTATTTCCGCAGTCTAGCCGGGCTGACTCACCGGCAGGAGGGAAAGTGAGCAATATAAGTGTCACGAATGGCGGTCACTCACCAACGGCTTCAGGAACGGGGTTTTGCGTGGTCGCGAATGTGATTGCGCCTATAGGTGTCTTGGCCCATGGCGCTGATCTGCGCTTCGATCAAGGCATCAAAGGGCCGCAGCAGATCGGCAAAGTCGGTCTCGGGCTCAAGCATCCGCAAGGCCATGGTTCCCGCTTCGATCGTCGACAAAGCGCCGGCTGCCGGCGCCTTGCGCAGCCGATAGCGACTGATCAGCCCCTCAGGGAGGGCCACCTGGGGCAGTTGCTGCAGCAACGGATTCAGATACAGCAGTTTGCGCGCCTTGCGCCAGGTGCCATCGAGCAGTATCAATCGGCGCGGCCGGTCATCAGGCTTCGCAGACGTCAGCACCGGCACATCGGACCCCGGAAACAGCAGCTCCGTTTGCCACCCGGGATCGGCAATCCGCTCCATCCACTCCGGCGGCAGTTGTTCAGCGATCAGCAGCTGTGCATTAGTCAAACCAGCTACCAGCAAGCGCGCCGTGTTGAGCGCATGCTTGCGCTCATCCGGATGCTGGATTACCAGGATTTCAGTGCGCGGCGTGAGGCTCGGCAGCAGATGGCAGAGGCACAGCTCCATCGGCCGACAACATTGTGCACAGCGGGGCCGCACAGTAGGGGGTGAGGAGGTGCTGGATGGGTCGGACATGAACCCGCTCGAATGATCAGTGAGCCGGGCAGTCTAGGGGCTGGGTGTCAGCCGTGCAACGACTGCCTCGGCAGCCGGAATAAAAAAACGGTCACCCTAAGATGACCGCCAAAGGCCTTGCGAGCCATGCACGTTGAGGGTGGCATTCAAGCCACCCTGGAAATCAATGGGAACTCAGGACGTCTTTTTGGCTGTCTTGCGTGCGTCCTTGTAGATGAACACACCAACCCCAGCCAGAAAAACAACCATGAGGGCAACTGTCAGCAAACCGGCAATCACTGCGTCATCAATAAACATGAGGGCTTCTCCGCATCCATGTATGTCTGTGTATGGTTGAAGAATACCCATGAATATCGTCCGGGTTCTTGATCCGGATCAATTAACCGCCGGTTTCAGCGTTTTTTCGGCTTTTTCTTTTTCGAACTCTTCTTCGACTGTTTTTTTGCAGCAGACGGAGAAGGCAGGGGGAAGGCTTTTTCAAAGGCGGCACGCACCTTGAGCAGGCGCGCCTCATGGATATCATGCAGGCGACTGTGCCGAGCTTCGGCAAGATCAATAACCGGGGCGGATTCGGGTTGGTCGGACATGCAGACTCCTTGGGAAGGTGGATAAGACTATCACTTAAACCCTGATATCAACCAGCAACCCCTTGCGTGGCAGATCGGGAGAACCTGCCACAGCGGCCTCGGTGGACTGCCCTTCTTCTATAGTCTGCGGCGCGGGTTCTTGTCCCTGCCGTCTCTGGCCTTGCTGTTGCGAGACGTCCTCTTCCACCGGCAATTCCGACAGCGGATCGCCGGGCACACCTTCGGTCGCGCCGGGCCTGATCCTGCGCTCGGGTTTGAAAGCGTCCTGCTGCACGCCTGCTACGGGAAGGCCGGGAATAAGCATGGGTCTGTCTGCCGTTGATCGTTATCTACAGGATGATACTCATGTTATCGACCGTCAAACGGGGACTTTTACTCCCTCGCTGCGGCCTCTGTCACAGAACGACTTTTTGCCGGTCAGTTCGCCACTGATCTGCCTGCATGGAAAACCAGCGCATCAATGGTTTGTGAGCACAGACCTATCGGGTACCATATGCGCCCTTTACGCATGGGCAGGAGTGAAGCATGACAGTATTTACCCCGGGACAACGCTGGGTCAGCGACAGCGAATCAGAACTGGGATTGGGTACCGTGTTATCACAGGATGGCCGCTTACTGGTCATATTGTTCCCGGCCAGCGGTGAAACCCGCCACTATGCCATGCGCAATGCTCCGCTGACCCGCGTGCGGTTCAGCCCGGGCGACAGCATTACCCACCATGAAGGCTGGAGCCTGACGGTCAGTGACGTATCTGAAGTCAATGGCCTGCTGCAGTATCAGGGGTTGCGTGAAGATGGCAGTCACGATGAGTTCAGCGAGACCATGCTGGACAACTTCATCCAGTTCCGTCTGGCCAGCGACCGTCTGTTTGCCAGCCAGATCGACCCCCTGCCCTGGTTCGGCCTGCGCTATGAAAGCCTACGCCACTACTGCCGCATTCAGCGCTCCCCCTTGCTGGGCCTGGCCGGTGTCCGTACCCAGCCGATCGCCCACCAGCTGCACATTGCCAAAGATGTCGCGGACCGCGTAGCACCGCGTGTCCTGCTGGCCGACGAAGTGGGCCTGGGCAAGACCATCGAGGCCGGACTGGTCATCCATCGCCAGATCCAGACTGGCCGCGTACGCCGGATCCTGATCGTGGTGCCTGAGAACCTGCAGCACCAATGGCTGGTGGAAATGCTGCGGCGTTTCAACCTGCGTTTTGCGCTGTTCAACAGTGATCGCTGTGACGGTGCCGAGCAGAACCCTTTCGAGGAAGAACAGCTGGCATTGGTGTCACTGGAGTTTCTCCTCGACAATGAAAAGGCCGAGCAATGGCTGCTGGCCAGCGACTGGGATCTGTTGGTCGTCGACGAAGCGCATCACCTGGTCTGGCATGAAGAAGCGGCCAGCCCCGAATACACGCTGGTAGAGCAGCTGGCCGGACAGATCCCTGCCGTACTGCTGCTGACCGCCACGCCCGAACAACTGGGCCAGGCCAGCCACTTCGCTCGCCTGCGCCTGCTTGATCCCGACCGTTTCCATGATCTGCAGACGTTTCGTGACGAGGCGGCACGCTATCAGCCGGTGGCCGAGGCCGTGCAGCAACTGCTGGATACCGAAACACTGGCAGCCGAACATCGTCAGGCGATCAGTCACTGGCTTGGCGACAGCGCGGAAAGCCTGCTCGACACCCTCCAGGCCGGCGGCGAGGACGCAGAAGAGGCCCGCCGCAGCCTGGTCCGTCAGCTGCTTGATCGCCATGGCACCGGGCGCGTCCTGTACCGCAACACCCGCGCGGTGATCAGCGGGTTTCCCGAGCGCGAACTGCATGCTTATCCGCTGCCCTGCCCTGCCCTGTATCAGGACATCGACGACCGCGCCTCCCTGTATCCGGAAGTTGGTCTGCAGGACGAGTTCGAGCCAGTGGAAACTGCCTGGTGGCAGGACGACCCCCGCGTCGACTGGCTGATCGACACCCTCAAGGCACAGAAGCACAACAAGGTATTGGTGATCTGCGCCCATGCCGAAACCGCGCTGGACCTGAACGATGCCCTGCGTGTACGCAGCGGCATTCCCGCCACGGTTTTCCATCAGGGCATGAGCATCATCGAGCGCGACCGTGCCGCGGCATTCTTTGCCGATGAGGAATTCGGTGCCCAGGTAATGATCTGTTCGGAGATCGGCAGCGAGGGACGCAACTTCCAGTTTGCCCACCACCTGGTCATGTTCGATTTGCCAGCACAACCCTATCTGCTGGAACAGCGCATCGGTCGTCTCGACCGTATCGGCCAGAAGAACATCATTCAGTTGCATGTGCCCTATCTGGAAGACACCGCCCAGCAGCGGCTGTTTGAATGGTACGACCAGGCGCTGAACGCGTTCCGTGCCACCTGCCCCACCGGCAACGCCATACAGCAGCAATATGGCGAGGCACTGCAGCAACAGCTGGAGCAACCGCAGGACGCGCAATGGCAGGATCTGATCAGTCAGGCGCAACAGACCCGCGCAGCACTGGAAGCGGAATTGCACAATGGCCGTGACCGCCTGCTGGAGCTGCACTCACGCGGCCACACCGGCCAGGCCCAGCGGCTGATCGAAACCATTGAAAAGCAGGACCAGGATTTCCAGCTGCCTATCTATATGGAGCGCCTGTTCGATGTATTCGGTGTCGACAGCGAGGACCACTCGGACAACGCGCTGGTCTTGCGTCCCGGAGAGCGCATGCTGGATGCGGGCTTCCCGCTCGGTGACGATGAAGGCGTGACCATCACCTACGACCGCGATACCGCGCTGTCCCGTGAGGACATGCAGTTCATCACCTGGGAACACCCCATGCTGCAGGGCGGCATGGACCTGGTGTTGTCCGGCAGCATGGGCAACAGCTCGGTGGCACTGCTGAAGAACAAGGCATTGAAGCCCGGCACCATGCTGCTGGAGTGTCTGTTTGTCAGCGAAGCCATCGCGCCACGTGCGCTGCAGCTGCAACGCTACCTGCCACCCACCCCGGTCCGCTGCCTGCTGGATATCAATGGTAACGACCTGGCTTCCAAGGTCGCCTTCGAGACGCTGGAAGCACAGATCGACGGCCTGCCGAAACACCTGGCCAGCAAGATCGCCAAGAGTCAGCGTGAGGAAGTCGAGCGCCTGCTGGATCGCGCCGAAGCCCTTGCCGATACTCACCATGCCACGCTGGTGGAACAGGCCTCGACCCGTTTCACCACGGAGCTCGACGAGGAAATCAACCGCCTCAAGGCCCTGCAGCAGGTCAACCCGCTGGTGCGTCAGAGCGAGATTGATGCGCTGGAGCAACAGCGTCAGCGTGGCGTCGAGGTGCTGCATCAGGCCAAGATCCGCCTGGATGCCCTGCGTATTCTGGTAGTGGGTTAAGGCTCACGCCGGAGCAGCAATATCCAGAAAGCGCCGCAGATCATCCGCCCGGGCCAGCGCATCACGGCGGCCCAGGGCGATCAGCTCGTTGCAGTATTCGGCCTCGAACAACAAGTAACTCAGCAGGTCGCTGCCCGACGATCGGGTAGCGCCACTGCCACGCAAGAATAACCGCAATCCAGCCGGCAGCGCCGCCCGATGGCGGGCCGCGATCAAGTCCACCGGCTCGCTGGGCGAAATGACCAGCACATCCACATGGCGCACGCCCTTGGTACCACTGCGCATGGCAAAGGGTTGGTAGGCCGCCAGTCGGTTCATCCGCTCCAGCTGTTCCAGATCGGTTTCCAGGTTGTCGATAAAGACGCTGTGCAACAGATGCCCGCCCAGTTGCGCCAGGCTCGGCGGCGACGGCGTCTTCAGCACCGGACCGGGCTGTCCGCCGGCCGGCAGCTGCGAGCCGTGGTGCGTCACCCCGATCACCAGTACCTTGCTCGCGCCCAGATGCAGGGCCGGACTCAGCGGTGATTGCTGACGCACGGCACCGTCACCAAACCAGCTACGGTTAAGCATCACCGGTGGAAACAACAGGGGGATGGCCGTTGAGGCCATCAGATGATCCAGTCCCAGCCGCGTCTGCACACCAACTCGCCGGTGACGGCGCCAGGGCGTGATGCGATCGCGACCCTGATAGAAACACACCGACTGCGAAGCCTTGTAATCGAAGGCGCTGACCGAGATAGCGCGCAACTGCCCAGCCTGCAACGCCTCTTCGATGCAACCAAAGTGCATATGCTGTTCCAGCAGGTCCCGCAGCGGGCGGTTATCCAGCAGTGCCGTGGTCATTTCACCGGAACGACCCAACAGGTTGGTACGGCTCCAGCGCCAGACCTGCGCCATCAACCCCGGCCAGTCGGTACGCATCACATGGTGACTGCGAAACGACGACCAGACCTCCTGCATGCTGTCCACTGCCGCATGCAGATTGCCCGCGTGGGTTGCCAGAGCCAGTGCGTTGATTGCCCCGGCCGAGGTACCGCAGATGATGGGAAACAGATTCGGCGTGGTTTCCGGCGTCAGTTCAGCGATCCCCGCCAGAACCCCGACTTGATAGGCCGCCCGCGCACCGCCGCCGGATAGAATCAACCCCAGACAATCCTCCTGGCGTGGCACGGCTTCCATGGTCAGCGAGTTCTCCGCTTGCGGCGTTTGCGCTGACGCTCGGGATAGGGGCGCGCCTCACCCTCGGGACGGGTCTTGAAGCGCCGGTGTACCCACATGTACTGCTCCGGCTGCTGTTCGATCTGCTGCTCGACCCACTGGTTGATACGCAGCGCATCGGCTGTTTCATCGCCTACTGGAAAATCTTCCAGTGGCGGGTGCACCTTGAGCAAATACCCCTGAGCGTCAGGCAGACGCGTCTGAGTAAAGGGCACTACCCGCGCCTTGCCCAGCCGGGCAAAGGTCGCTGTAGCCGTGACGGTGGCGGCTGTCACCCCAAACAAGGGTACAAACACACTGGCCTTGCGACCGTAATCCTGATCCGGGGCGTACCAGATGCCGCGCCCCTTGCGTAGCGACTTGAGCATACTGCGGACGTCTTCCCGTTCAACGGCAATGGCATCGGCGTTGTGTCGCTCGCGACCGCGACGCTGAACATAATCAAAGGCCGCGTTCTTGTGCTCGCGGTACATGCCGTCGATCGTCGCCTGCTGGCCGAGCAGCGCCGCGCCGATCTCCAGGGTGGTGAAATGCAGCGACATCAACACCACACCCTGCCCCTCAGCGGCAGCCTGCTGCAGATGCTCCAGCCCTTCAATACGGGCCAGCTTCGCCAGACGTTGCGCTGGCCACCACCAGGCCATGGCCATCTCGAACAGGGCAATGCCATTGGAAGCGAAATTCTCACGCAATACCCGATTACGTTCTGCCTGGCTCCACTGCGGAAAACACAGCTCGAGGTTGATCCTGGCGATCTCGCGACGCTCCCCCATCAGATGATACATACCCCAGCCCACCAACCGCCCCAGGCCCAGTAATACCCGATAGGGCAAGCGGATCGTCAGCCATAACAGGCCGAGCCCGAACCACATGGGCCAATAGCGCGGATGCAGCAATGCAGATTTGAAACCGGGACGAGTCATCAGACGACCAATTTGCTGTAAAAAATCCATTCTACCCAAGCCGCCGGCCCGATGGGAAACCGTCATGGCCAAAAGCAACCCACCACACTGTTCCCGGTTTCGGCTTGCCGTCGGCCTTTTCAGGCTATATAAGTGTGCCCACCAAACGCTCTATGGATCTGCCATGACTTCTGAAACAAATCTGGACCTGCTCAACAACGACCCCGTTTTTCATCTGAAGGGCGGCATGCTGACCATGACCGTGGTGGAGTTGGTGCATCAGGCTCCGGAACGCTTTGCCATGCAACTGGCCGAGAAAGTCGAACAGGCACCGAATTTCTTCCAGGACACACCGGTGCTGATCAGTCTGGAAAAACTGGAGGACCGCATGGATCCCGCCGGACTGCGCGCACTGTTGCGGAACTGCCGGGATCATGGACGGCAACCTGGGGCGCAGCGCCGCGCAGAACAGT